>NZ_JBFUEO010000046.1:0-23751 GCF_056403935.1 Pedococcus sp. P2_E4
GGGCCGGGGCCGCGGCGGGCGGTGCCGTCTCGACCGGCGCTGCCGTCTCGACGGGCGCTGCCGTCTCGACCGGCGCTGCGGTCTCGACGGGCGCTGCCTCGGCGGGCTGCGCCTCGACGGACTCCTGGTCGTGGGCCTCGTGGACCTCGACGACGGGCTCGTCCTGGGCCGGCGCCTCGTGCTCGTGGTGGTCGCCGTGCACCTCGTCGTGGATCTCGTCGTGGTGGTCGTGGTGCTCGCTCGACTTGAGCGCGGCGGCGTGGGCCGCGGCCGCGATCTGGGCCGGCGTCGGACCGGAGTGCGCCGGCTGGACGGGTTGGACCGGCGAGGTCGCACCCGAGTCGCTCGAGGAGCCGCGGCCACGGCGACCGCGCCCGCTGCGCGACGACTGCTGTCCGCCGCCGTCGGAGCCGGCGCCCGAGCTGGGGCCCGAGCCGCCGCGCGAGCCCGAGTCGCTGCTCGAGGACTTCTCGACCGGGTCGGCGTGGACGATGATCCCGCGACCGCCGCAGTGCTCGCAGTTCTCCGAGAAGACCTCGATGAGACCGGAGCCCACCCGCTTGCGGGTCATCTGCACGAGCCCGAGCGAGGTCACCTCGGCGACCTGGTGCTTGGTGCGGTCGCGGCCCAGGCACTCGAGCAGGCGCCGCACGACCAGGTCGCGGTTGGACTCGAGGACCATGTCGATGAAGTCGATGACGATGATGCCGCCGATGTCGCGCAGCCGCAGCTGGCGCACGATCTCCTCGGCCGCCTCGATGTTGTTCTTGGTGACGGTCTCCTCGAGGTTTCCACCCGAGCCGACGAACTTGCCGGTGTTGACGTCGACGACCGTCATGGCCTCGGTGCGGTCGATGACCAGCGAGCCGCCGGAGGGCAGCCAGACCTTGCGGTCCATGGCCTTGGCGATCTGCTCGTCGACGCGGTACCGCGTGAACAGGTCCTCGGTGCCGACCCACTTCTCGAGGCGCTCCGCGAGGTCGGGCGCGACGTCGCCGAGGTACTCGCTGACCTCGCCCCACGCCTGGTCGCCGGCGACGACGAGCTTGGTGAAGTCCTCGTTGAACACGTCACGGATGACACGGACGGTCAGGTCGGGCTCGCCGTGGACCAGCGCCGGGGCGCCGCCCTTGCCCTTGCCCTTGGACTCCGCCTTGGCCTTGATCTTGTCCCACGTCTTGGTGAGGCGCTCCACGTCGGCGCGCAGCTCCTCCTCGCTGGCTCCCTCGGCCGCGGTGCGGACGATGACGCCGGCCGAGTCCGGCACGACCTCCTTGAGGATGCCCTTGAGGCGACTGCGCTCGGTGTCCGGCAGCTTGCGCGAGATGCCGGTCATCGAGCCCTCGGGCACGAAGACGAGGTAGCGGCCGGGGAGCGAGATCTGGCTGGTGAGCCGGGCGCCCTTGTGGCCGATCGGGTCCTTGGTCACCTGGACGAGGACCTGGTCACCTGACTTGAGGGCGTTCTCGATGCGCTTGGGCTGGTTGTTCTCCAGGCCGGCGGCGTCCCAGTTGACCTCACCGGCGTACAGCACGGCGTTGCGGCCCTTGCCGATGTCGACGAAGGCGGCCTCCATGGACGGCAGGACGTTCTGCACGCGACCGAGGTAGACGTTGCCCGCCATCGACACGTTGCTCTCGCGGCTGACGTAGTGCTCGACCAGCACGTCGTCCTCGAGCACGCCGATCTGGGTCTTGCCCTCGCGCTCCCGCACGACCATGACGCGCTCGACGCTCTCGCGGCGGGCCAGGAACTCGGCCTCGGTGATGATCGTGCGCCTGCGGCCGGCCTCGCGGCCCTCGCGGCGACGCTGCTTCTTCGCCTCGAGGCGCGTCGACCCCTTGACGCTCTGCGGCTCGTCCCGGCGCGACTCGCGCACGCGCGTCACGGTGCCGGGCGGGTCGTCGCCCTCGGACGCAGAACCGCTGCGACGGCGCCGGCGGCGACGACGGCTCGTGGTCGAGTCGTCACCCGCGTCGCCGTCGGAGTCAGGGCCGGTGGAGTCGGGCTCGGCGTCCGCCGAGGTGGTTGCCTCGGCCGAGTCGGCGTCGCCGCTCTCGGTCGCGTCGTCGGACTGACCACGGCCGCGGCCACGGCCCTTGCCGCCGCGACGGCGACGGCGACGACCGCCCTCACCACCGTCGGAGGAGTCGTCGCGGTCGGCCTGGTCTGCACTGTCGGTCTGGTCGGTCGCGTCGGAGGTCTCGGCAGCCTCACGCGAGTCCTCCGCCTCCGGCAGGGCCTCGGCGGCGGCCCGCGGCTCGGGGGCCCCGGCCTTCGCGGTGGCGCGCTTGCGGGTGCGGGTCGGCGTGGCAGCCGCGGGGTCGGGCGCCTGGAACAGGACGCCGAAGCTGGGGACGGTCGCGGCGGCCTCGTCGTCGTCGGTGCTGTCGACGGCGGTCGGGGCGGCCTCGGACGTCGGCCCGCCCACGGTCTCGTCGGAGAGGTCGACGGCGTCCTCGTCGACCTCGGCGACCGGGGCAGTCTGCTCGACCGGGGCCGCCTCGGCAGCGGCCTTGGCGCTGGCGCGCTTGGTGGTGGTCTTCTTGGCGGCCTTCTTCGCGGTCTTGCGTGCGGCCTTCTTCGCGGGAGCCGGCTCGGCGTCGGCGGCGAGGGTCGCGCCGGTGCTCGAGTCGGCAGCGGAGTCGGCGCTGGAATCGGCGCCGGAGTCGGTGCTGGCGTCCGGGGCGCCGGCCTTGGGGGCCGGCGCGGAGGCCTTCTTGGTGGCGCGGCGGGCCCGCTTGCGGGCCGGTGCCGGTGCGTCGCCCGCCGGTGCGTCGCCGGCTGACGCGTCGCTCGCGTCTGCGGCCTGCGGGGCACCTTCGGCGTCGTGAGCCGAGGCGTCCGTGGCGTTCTGCTGGAACAGGTCTTCGTGGGAGGCCATCTCGGCGTCCTTCCGTCACCCACGGGGCGAGGGCCACACCCGAGTGCCCGGTGAGGGGCGACTCCGATCAGCCACGTGGTGCGAGGTCTTGCGTCGTGTCGGTGGCGGGTGCCACCGGCACGGAAGTCGGGTGGGCTACGCCTGTCTCGGCTCGCGCAGGTCGCGCGGCACCGGGTCAGGCGCCGTCGCCGCCCTCGTCGGCAGCCAGTGGATCAGCCACCCCAGCGGTTGCGGGTCGCAGCGGGCCTTGCGCCAGTCGGGTCACCAGGGGTGGTGCCGGTGGCGTGAGCTCCGTGGCTGCTCGCAGCGCGGTCAGGACGTCGTCGGGGCGTACGGCCGGTGTGGTGTGCCGTACGACCACCCGAAGTATCGCACAGTCCGGCCGCTGCGACGCCTCGGTGGTCATCGACACGACGGCCGACCTCACGTCGAAGGTCTTGGGCCCGGTCTTGAAGGTGCGGGTCACCTCCACCCGCTCCAGCGCCAGCAGCTGGTCGGCCGCGCGCTGCAGGTCCGCCTCGCTGAGGCCGGGGAAGTCCATGACCCAGTCGCTGCCCTGCAGCCGGTCCGCGAGCGCGCCCGGGGCGGCCTCGACCACCTCGAGCACGTCGAGCCCGTCGGGCAGGGCCTCGTCGAGGGCCGCCCGCACCGACTCCGTGTCGACCTGCTCGGTCACCGAGATCTCGAAGTACTCGGCCTCGCTCGCGGTCCCAGTGGGCGCGGCGTTCGCGTAGCTGATCTTCGGGTGGGGGTGGAACCCGGCCGAGAAGGCCATCGGCACCCCCGCCCGGCGCAGCGCCCGCTCCAGGGCTCGCTGGAAGTCGCGCGTCGAGGAGAACCGCAGCCGCCCCCGCTTGGCGTACCGCACCCGCAGCTTCTGGACTGCCGGTGCGGGAGGGGGACCTTCGGGGACTCGCTGCCGTGCCATGCCCCGAGCCTAGGCGTCCGACGCTGGCACCCGGACACGGGTGACCGCTTGGCCGGGGTGACCGGATTTGGGGGTGCAGGGGTGAGCCATACGTCACGCCGGCACCCCCAAGACGAGGAGAAAGGGAGGGTATGACGCGTGGCCCGTTCGAGCCATGGTCGGGGTGCGGGCGCCGTGCCACCGTGGACGTGTGGCACCGGGCAAGAGCGGAACGACCTGATGGACGTGGACACCGTGTACCAGCGCACCGTCGAGCGGTGGGCCGAGGTCGTGAACACCGTGCGGGACGACCAGTGGGACGCCCCGACACCTTGCAGGGAGTGGAGCGTCCGCGACCTCGTCAACCACGTGACGTCCGAGGACCTGTGGACCGTCCCGCTCGTGGAGGGCAGCACGATCGAGCAGGTGGGCTCGCGCTTCGACGGGGACGTGCTGGGGGACGACCCGGTCGCGGGCTCGACCGACGCCGCGAGGGCCGCGACCTCGGCGGTCGCCGAACGGCTCCCGCAGGGCGGGGTCGTCCAGCTGTCCTTCGGCGAGACAGGCGTCTCGGAGTACGTGTGGCAGCTGGCCACCGACCACCTGGTCCACTCGTGGGACCTGTCCAGCGCCCTCGGGACGGACCGTCACCTCGACCCGGCACTGGTGGAGGCCGTCGCCGGCTGGTTCGCGGATCGTGAGGAGCTCTACCGCGCCGGCGGCGCGGTCGGGCCGCGGGCCGTCTCGCGGGGTGGTGCGCAGAGCGACCTGCTGGCTTCCTTCGGGCGGGACTCGGAGTGGAGCCCCGGCCACTGAGGCGACGCGCGACCTACGGAATCCGCACTCGGCCACCGGCGCCCGGCCCGCGGTCCTAGCGTGGCCCCCATGGCCACCCTCGACCGCGCCCAGCTCACGGCGCTCCTCCACGCCGAGCAGACGGCATACACCTCCGCCCACCCGCGCAGCCGCGAGCTGTTCGCTGCCGCCGACAACCTCTTCGGTCGTGTCCCGATGACCTGGATGAACATGTGGTCCGGCGGCTTCCCCCTCTATCTCGACCGCGCCCGGGGCAACCGGGTGACCGACGTCGACGGCCACGCGTACGTGGATTTCGCCCTCGGGGACACCGGGGCGATGGCCGGCCACTCCCCCGCGCCGACGCTCGCGGCGGTGCAGCGACGGGCCGGTGAGCTCGGCGGCATCACGACGATGCTGCCGACCGGCGACGCCCAGTGGGTGGGGGCCGAGCTCGAGCGACGGTTCGGTATGCCGTTGTGGAGCTTCACGCTGTCGGCCACCGACGCTAACCGGTGGGCGATCCGGCTGGCTCGCCTCGCGACCGGGCGGCCCAAGGTGCTGGTCTTCGCGTACTGCTACCACGGGTCGGTCGACGAGGCCTTCGCGCTGCCCGGGCCCGACGGCAAGGCGCAGAGCCGCCCGGGCAACGTCGCGCCACCGGTCGACCTCGACCTCACGACGCGGGTCGCGACCTGGAACGACCTCGCGTCGGTCGAGGCGGCCCTGGCCCACGGGGACGTCGCGGTGGTGCTCACCGAGCCGGCACTCACCAACATCGGCATCGTGCTGCCCGAGCCCGGCTTCCTCGAGGGCGTGCGGGAGCTGGCGACGCGCCACGGCTCGCTGCTGCTGGTCGACGAGACACACACCTTCTCCGCCGGCTGGGGTGGCGCGACGCGCGAGTGGGGCCTCCAGCCCGACCTGTTCGTCATCGGCAAGTCGATCGGCGGCGGGATCCCCTGCGGCGCCTACGGCATCAGCCGCGCGGTGGCCGAGGCGGTGACAGCCCACACCGAGGCCGGGGACGCCGACATCGTCGACGTCGGCGGGGTGGGTGGCACCCTCGCCGGGAACGCCCTGTCCACCGCGGCGATGCGCGCCACGCTGGGCGAGGTGCTGACGCCCGAGGCGTTCGCCCACATGACCGAGCTCGCGACGGCCTTCACGGCAGGCGTCCAGGCGACGCTGGACGAGCTCGACGTCCCCTGGTCCGTGAGCCAGCTCGGGGCCAGGGCCGAGTACCGCTTCGCGCGCCCGGCACCCCGCACCGGTGAGGAGTCCGCGGCGGCCGCCGACGACGCCCTCGACGCCTACCTGCACCTCGCGATGTGCAACCGCGGCATTCTCATGACGCCGTTCCACAACATGGCGCTGATGTGCCCCGACACCTCCCGCGAGGACGTCGACCAGCACACCGAGACGTTCCGCAAGGTCGTCGGGGCGCTCTTCGCCTGACGGCGCGCCCCCTGCACCGGGGCCGGACCCCCTTCCGCGCAACCTTCCCCCGACCGCTGGGCGCACCCACGCCGAGGGGACGATGACACCCCGGTCGGCCCGGCGTACCTTCGAGGATTGGACCACTTCAGGGCGAAGCGGCCCCTGCGAGAGAACCGGAGGGTATGAGGTGTTCATCCAGATCATCCAGGGAAAGTGCCGGGACGCGGACCGAATGCACCGGCTGACCGACGAGTGGCGCGAGCAGCTGGGACCGAAGGCCGAGGGCTGGCTGGGTGGGACGTACGGCATCACCGACGACGACGAGTTCGTCGGTGTGGTCAGGTTCGAGAGCCGTGAGGCCGCCGCCAGGAACTCCACCAGGCCTGAGCAGGGTGAGTGGTTCACCAAGATGTCGGAGTGCTTCGACGGCGACGTCATGTTCCACGACTGCGACAACGCCCAGATGTTCCTGAACGGCGGGTCCGACGACGCGGGCTTCGTGCAGGTCATGCAGGGCCGGCTCAGCGACCCCGAGCGCTTCCGGCGCTTCATGGACCAGCCGATGGACATGCTCCAGGAGCAGCGGCCCGAGATCATCGGCGGCACCATCGCCATCGACGAGGACGGCTTCTTCACCGAGACCATCTCCTTCCGCAGCGAGGAGGAGGCCCGTGTCGGTGAGAAGAAGGAGATGCCCGAGGACCGTCGTCGCGAGTTCGAGGAGGAGATGTCCCAGGTGTCCGACATGAGGTACCTGGACCTCCACCAGCCGTGGTTCGCCAGCGCGTCGATGCCGAGGATGTCCAGCTAGTCCAGGTCGAGGCGCATCAGGTCGTCGGCCGGCCGGAACCCCAGCGAGCGGTACAGCGGTACCGACATCTCGCTGGGGTTCAGCACGATGCGCTCCAGCTGCTCGGCGCGGGCCCACTCCACCACGGTCGTCATCAGCAGTGACGCGACGCCGCGGCGGCGGTGGGCAGGGTCGACGTACACGTTGCCGACATAGCCCCAGCGGCCGTCGAGCGTGTTCGGCTTGGGCATCCGTTCGAAGATCGCGAGGTTCCCCATCGCCACGGCGACCCCGTCGGCGTCGCGAACCACCCACGCCCGCCGCCGGTCGCCCTGCCGGGCCCACCAGCGGTGCATGCGGGCGGCGAGCTCCTCGCCGTCCGCCTCCGCCTGCGACCACTGGGCGCGGAGCCTCACGAGGTCGGCGAGGGTGTCCTCGCCGACCTGCTCACACAGGTATGCCGCCCGCTCACCCATGCCGTGAAGCCTAGGTGAGCGGGCGGTGCTGGATCCGTCCGCACGAGGATCCAGCGGGTGGCGCCTACCGGTCGGGCCGAAGGGGGACCCTGCCAGCCGGCGCCGGCAACGCGGTCAGGAGGAAGCGACCGCGTCGAGCCACGCCTGCCCGTTCGGGACGCCGACGCCAGTGACGTCGTCGTAGCCAGGGCGGACGTGGATCGTCAGGTTGTCGTCGCGATCGAACCACCGGGCGCTGTACGTGTAGCCGTCGGTGGCGTCGAACGCGTTGACGTAGTCGGAACGGACGTCGCCCGGGTAGCTCCCGAGGCCTGCCTTCGTGATGTCGATGGTGGTCGGGCGGGCGGCGTAGAGGACGGGGGCCGCGAGACCGTACTCGTGACCTGCCTTCTGCTCGGCCAGGGCGAACATCCCGGCGTAGAGCGGCGAGGCGAGGGAGGTGCCGCCGATGCGGTACTCCGAGTAGCGCTGCGACCCGTCCGGGAACGTCTGGGTCTCACCGACCAGCATGCCCGTGTTCGGGTCGCCCAGCGCCGCCACGTCGGGCACGACCCGCATGGCCGAACCGCCGTACCGCTGCGAGAGCGCCGAGGGGACGACCCCGGCCTGGTAGGACGGCTGGGCGAACAGGCGCGAGGTGCCGCCGCCGCTGCCGTAGAGGTACGCCGGGGTGTTCCAGGTCGTGGTCGCCTTGTCGAGCGTGGACTTGCCGGTCTCCCAGCCGAGCTCGAAGACCCGGCCGTTGGACTGCGAGACACCGGCGCTGGTGCCACCGACCGCGGTCACCCACGGGCTCGACGCGGGCCAGTCGGGGCTGGGCGTCGCGCCGGCCACACCACCGGTCTCGTCACCGGAGTCACCCGAGGAGAAGAACAGCGACATGCCCTCCGCTGCGGCCTGGATCTGCGTGTCGAGCGACGGCTTGATCGTGCCTGCGGGCAGGGCCTCGCCGCCGTAGCCGTAGGAGTTGCTCACGATGTCGGCGAGGTGGTTGTCCACGACGCGGTTCATGATCGCGTCCATGTCGCGGTAGTTGTTCGGGGCGCCGATGTAGGTGATGTGGGCACCCGGAGCCATCGTGTGGACGGCCTCCACGTCGAGGGTCTCCTCGCCGGCCCAGCCCTGCGGGTCCTGCCGGTTGTTCTGCGGGCGGTTGTAGATGCCGGGGGCCACGACCTGGTTGAACTGGCCGGGGCGGAAGGTCGGCAGCCCGTGCGCAGCGAAGTACGTGTTGGCGTCGGACTCGATGGTGGGCGAGGCGTAGGCGTCGATGATGCCGACCGTCACGCCGGAGCCGTCGTTGCCGGAGCGGATCGCACCGGTCATGCCGTAGAGCCCCTGCAGCTGGACGCCGCTGTAGCCGGTGGGCGCGAAGGCGCTGGGGGTGGACGGAAGGGCGGTGCCGTCCGGGGTCGGCGTGTTCTGGACCGTCTTCTCGCCCCAGTACGCGCTGGTGGGTCCGGCGTTGCGGAACACCGCCGGCGCCGGGGCCGCCCTGGTGGGCCGGACGAGCGTCTGCGACTCGTCGAGCCCCACGACGCCCTGCACCTGTCCGAGGTTGGCGGGGACGACGAGCGGGCTGGTGTTGGAGCGCACCGTGTGTCCCTGGGTCGAGTACTCGGCGAAGCTGGTGCCGAAGGCGTCGCCGGCCTGCTTGAGCGTGCCGGTCGCCTCGACGTACTTGCGGTTCGCTGGGACAGCACCGACGGAGAAGCCCTGGCTGGTGAGCCAGGACGAGACCGCGTCGACGTCGGACTGTGCCGGGGAGAACCTGGCCCGGAACTGCGACGGGCTGAGGAACCTGCCGAAGCTCGAGCTGCCCGGGGTCGAGACAGCCGTCGCGTAGGCCGCGGCCGCGTCACCGCCGCGGTAGTTGAGGTAGACCCGGAAGGTCACCTGCTGACCCGAGGCGGCCGTCCCGACCTTGTTCTGGGAGTTCGCCCAGGACGGGACGCTGCCGGGCAGCTGGTGGCCCGGCGCAGCGCTCGCGGTGCCAGCGGTGAACGCGGCGGTGGCGGTGACCAGTGCCGCGGCGCCGAGGGCGGCGCAGGTGGTTCTCGACAGACGTGACAATGTGACCTCCGAGACGGGTTGGCCCGGACGCGACGGGGTTCTCCGATCGCGCCGGGGACAGCGGTCTCATCAGACACCGGGGGCGGCGCTCGCCCCCCTGACGAATGTCATCGGTTTGCCAGCCCGTCCGCCCGACGGCACCGACGGGTTTTGGGCTCCCGTCGCCGGTTTGGGCAGTTCCTCCTGCGTCGTATGGCGGTCACGCCAGCATCTGCGGCGATCTAGCGTGGAGGCGGCACACGACGTCCCTGCACAGCGACCCCGCCGCCCTCGACCCCGGGAACACCCGGGACCCCGACGACGCCGCCGCGGCTCGCACCGCCGACGCGCTGCCGTCCCGGCTCGGCCCCGGGTCGGGTGGATCGGAGATGGAGGAGTCATGGCGCGACGCATGACCGTAGCTGGGGGCGCGAACGGGAGCACACGCAGGTCGAGACTGAAGTCGGCGGTGGCGATCGCAGGGCTGGTCGTCGCCTCGGCGCTGGCGGTACCGCTGGCGGCCTATGCGGCCGACGGCCCGTTCAACATCGACGGCAACATCCCGGACGCGAACACGACCGAGCTCCCCGACCCGTTCGGGAACGTCAAGGAGCTCGGCCCCAAGAACTCCAACGTCACCAAGATCGGTGTCATCCACGGTGCTGCGGTGCCGATGCTCGACACCACGAACCCCAACGGGCAGGTCGACCTGCGGCGGGCCTGGCTGGACACCGAGCGGGACACCGCGGCTCCCAACCACGACTGGCTCTACTTCGCCTGGGAGCGCGACGCCAACAGCGGAAGCGGTTTCATCGCCTACGAGTTCATGCAGAACGCGGCACCTGCCGCCTGCGCCTACGACACCGCCACCGAGGCGCAGCTGATCGCGAGCTGCAACCCGTGGGCGAACCGCAAGGCGGGCGACTTCATGATCCTGTGGGACCAGCAGGGTGGCAGCAAGGACCTGTTCCTGCGCACCTGGAGTGGCACGGCACCCAACCTGACCCTCGGCGCCGCGTCGCAGCTCAACTCTGCGGTCTCGCAGGCGGAGTACAGCGCTGACGGGTTCCGCGGCGAGGCAGCGGTCGACCTGACCGCCACCATCTTCGGCGGCAGCACCGCGTGCAAGACGTTCGCCAACACCATCCCGAGCACGGTGACGGGCAACTCCGACACGGCGGACTACAAGGACACGATCCTGAAGAACGCCCCGCCGATCACCAACTGCACCTCCACCACCGTCACGACGCCGAAGACCGGCGCCGGCGGTGACATCCCGGCAGGAGGCCTGTCCATCGGGACCGGTGTGGTGCAGGTCAAGGACTCGGCCGTGGTCGACGTCGTCGGTGGCACCGCCACCCCGACGGGCTCGGTCTCGTTCTCGCTGTGCAAGGTCGACTCCCCCGGTCTGTGCACCAGCGGCGGGACCTCGGTCGGCTCGACGAACCTGACGGGCACGGCATACCCGGTCACGGTTCTCTCGCCGGCGGCCTACGTGACCTCTGCGGGCCGGTACTGCTGGCGCGCCGCCTGGAGCGGGGACTCCGCCAACGGGATCCCGGGTTCCAGCGACTCCAGGGCGAGCGAGTGCTTCACGGTCAACCCCGTGACGCCGGGGCTCGCCACATCCGCCAGCGATGACGTGGTCCTGGGCGGAACCGTCTCCGACACCGCGACGCTGAGTGGCCTGGCCACCCAGCCGGCCAACCCGGTCATCAACCTGACCGGAACCGGCGGTGCGGCTGCGGGCGGCACCATCACGTTCACCCTGTACGGGCCGAACAACTGCACCACCGTGGCCTACACCTCGGCGGCGGTCACCGTCAGCGGCAATGGCGGCTACGGCACGCCGAACCCGCAGTTCCAGCCGAGCCAGCCCGGCACGTACCACTGGGCTGCCTCGTACAGCGGGAACCTGCCGAACAACAACGCCACGACGCACAACACCGCCTGCGACGACACCAACGAGGACGTCGTCGTGAACACGGTGCCGTCGTCGCTGACCAGCGCGCAGACGTGGGTGCCGAGCGACTCGGTGACCGTGTCTGCGACAGCCGGCGGCGCCATGGCGGGCACCGTGTCGTTCGAGTTCTTCACGAACGGCACCTGCACCGGCTCGAGCGCGTTCTCGACGACCAAGACGGTCTCCGGCGCCTCGCCGCAGACAGTCCTGTCGGGCAACGCGCCGTCACAGACGACCTCCGGGTCGTTCGCGTGGCGGGTCAGCTATGACAGCACCAACCCCGGGCAGCGGGACATCCCGGCGAGCTGTGAGGAGGTGTCGTCCCTGACGATCGACAACGGCAACGGGGAGTCGAGCCCGTGACGCATTGCTGAACCGAGGGGTCCGGTCGGACAGGGCGACCGGACCCCTCCGGCAGGTCCGGGTGGGCCGCGGGACACGTGGAGCCACACCGCGGATATCACCCAAAGGCATGACCCCGCGTGCGAGCAGGGGGAGCACCCTTGACCTGGAACGCACGCGCTGAAGGGCTCCACGCGCAATCCGACGCGGTCGCGACCGCGACCGTGAGCCCTGCCCTGAGGAGCACCCATGCGCGGCAAGCCAATGCTCAGACGGCTCGTTCTGGCCGTCCTGTCCGTCACCGCCCTCACCATCCCTGGCGCCTTGGGTTCGAGCGCCTCGGCGACCCCCGGGCCCGTCACGTGGCACGTCCGCGTCGGTGCCGAAACACCTGACATGGCCGTCACCGCGATGGCCTTCCTGCCCAAGGAGATCTGGGTCAACGCCGGGGACACCGTCCACTGGACCTCGAACAGCGCAGAGCCACACACCGTGACGTTCCTCGCGCCCGGGACGACGCTGCCGGAGTTCAACCCCTTCGATCCTTCGCAGACGGGGCGCGCGGGCCCGTCCGTAGTGGACGGCAGCGCCTATGCCAACTCAGGAATCCTGGCCACCCAGCCGATCTTCGTCTTCACGGACCCGGCGACGAGCTACAGCCTGGGCTTCCCCACGACCGGCGAGTTCACCTACTACTGCCTCCTGCACGGCCTGATGATGACGGGCACTGTGCACGTCCGCGCGGCCGGCACCGCCTACCCCTACACCCAGCAGGACTACGACCGGGCGGGTACGCAGCAGGCCAACGCGGCGCTCCACCACGGGCGCGACGCCTGGCGCGACGCCAGGCAGACCCATGCCACGAACGGCACTCGCGTCCTGGTCGGTGTGGACGGCGAGGGTTTCGGGGTCTCGCGGTTCGTCCGTGACCACCTCGTGGTGCACGTCGGCCAGACGGTGTCGTTCTACGTGGCAGGACCCGGGGCACCGCACACGGTGACCTTCGGCGAGGAGCCCCCGGGACTGGCGATCCTGGCTCCCTCCGGCGATCCGACCCACTTCGCCGGGGGCGACCTCAACAGTGGTGTCCTCGTTCCGGGCGCCCCGTTCGACGTCACCTTCACCACGCCGGGGAAGTTCCCCTACATCTGCGCCATCCACGACGACATGGGAATGGTCGGGGACGTCCTCGTCGTCCCCTGACCCATCACGTCCCCGCGCCCACCCGGTTCCGGCCGGGTGGGCTCGTGCGGTCGATCAGTGCTGGTGTGGGGCTGCGCCCGTGGTGGCGAGCATGTCCTTGCGCCCGGCCCCGAGCACGGTCAGCGGCAGCAGGGTCTTGCCCGTCGGGCCGATCTCGATGTCCGTGCCCATCTGAGGGCACACGCCACAGTCGAAGCAGGGCGTCCAGCGGCAGTCGTCGACCTCGGTCTCGTCGAGGGCGTCCTGCCAGTCGGCCCAGAGCCACTCCTTGTCGAGACCCGAGTCGATGTGGTCCCACGGCAGCACCTCGGTCTCGCCGCGCTCCCGCGTGGTGTACCAGGCGACGTCGACCGGCTCGTCCGCGAGCGCCGTGTCAGCCGCCGACATCCAGCGGTCGTAGGAGAAGTGCTCGCTCCAGCCGTCGAAGCGCCCACCGTCGCGCCACACCTGCTCGATGACGCGTCCGACCCGACGGTCGCCTCGCGAGAGCAGCCCCTCGACGATGCCGGGCTTGCCGTCGTGGTAGCGGAAGCCGATCGACGAGCCATAGCGCCGGTCGGAGCGGATCGCGTCACGCAGCTTCTCGAGGCGGGCATCCGTCTCGGGAGCGCCGAGCTGTCCGCACCACTGGAACGGCGTGTGCGGCTTGGGCACGAACCCGCCGATCGACACGGTGCACCGGATGTCGCGGCGTCCCGAGACCTGCCGGCCCGTCTCGATGACCTTCTTGGCGAGCTCGGCGATCTGGAGCACGTCCTCGTCGGTCTCGGTCGGCAGCCCGCACATGAAGTAGAGCTTGACCTGCCGCCAGCCCGCGCCGTAGGCGGCCGCGACGGTCTTGATGAGGTCGTCCTCGGACACCATCTTGTTGATGACCTTGCGGATCCGCTCGCTGCCACCCTCGGGAGCGAAGGTCAGCCCGGAGCGGCGACCGTTGCGGGTGAGCTCGTTGGCGAGGTCGATGTTGAAGGCGTCGACGCGGGTCGACGGCAGGGACAGCCCCGTCTGGGTGCCGTCGTAGCGGTCGGCCAGGCCCTTGGTGATCTCGGCGATCTCGGAGTGGTCCGCCGACGACAGCGACAGCAGCCCGACCTCCTCGAAGCCCGTCGCCGCGAGCCCGCGCTCGACCATCTCGCCGATGCCGGTGATCGACCGCTCGCGCACCGGTCGCGTGATCATGCCCGCCTGGCAGAACCGGCAGCCGCGGGTGCACCCGCGGAAGATCTCGACGGACATCCGCTCGTGCACCGACTCGGCCAGCGGCACCAGCGGCTGCTTCGGGTAGGGCCAGGCGTCGAGGTCCATGACGGTGTGCTTCGAAACCCGCCACGGCACACCGGTGACGTCGGCGCGGGGTGCCACGCGCTGGATCCGCCCGTCGGGCAGGTACGACACGTCGTAGAGCGAGGGCACGTAGACCCCGCCCGTCCTCGCGAGGCGCAGCAGGAGCTCGTGCCGGCCACCCGGCATACCCTGCGCCTTCCAGGCGGCGATGTGGTCGGTGACCGCGAGCACGGCCTCCTCGCCGTCGCCCACGATGGCCGCGTCGACGAAGTCGGCGATCGGCTCGGGGTTGAACGCCGCGTGCCCGCCGGCGACGACGATCGGGTCGGCGTCGGTGCGGTCGGCCGCGTGCAACGGGATGCCGGCCAGGTCGAGGGCGGTCAGCATGTTGGTGTAGCCGAGCTCCGTCGAGAAGGACACCCCGAACACGTCGAAGTCGCGGACCCCGCGGTGGGCGTCCACGGTGAACTGGGGGACGTCCGACGACCGCATGAGGGCCTCAAGGTCGGGCCACACGGCATACGTCCGCTCGGCCAGGGCGTCCGGGCGCTCGTTGAGCACCTCGTAGAGGATCATGACGCCCTGGTTTGGCACCCCGACCTCGTACGCGTCGGGGTACATCAGCGCCCAGCGGGTGGTGAGCTCCTCGCCGCCGGGGCCGTAGCCGCCGCAGTTCCAGTCCTTGACGGTGGAGTTCAGCTCGCCGCCGACGTACTGGATGGGCTTGCTCACCTGCTCGAGCAGCGGCTCGAGGGCAGGGAACACGGACGTACCGGGGGCGTGGCTCATGGTGGGTCAAGGGTAACCGCGCCGCACCCGCATGCCGAAAACGAGCCGAACGGGGGCCGCCTGCGCAGCGTGGTCCCACGAGCCGGGTGGTTCGGCCCCGCCACGGGCCGCAGGCTGCGCGACCGCGCAGGCTGCGCGACCCACCACGCGCCGCCGCATACTGGGTGGGTGGACGGAGCCGCACGCGTGGCGGCCGCCATGCTGGCGGTGCCGCGGCAGGACTACCTCCCGCCCGGCCAGCGCGCGCACAGCGGCCGCGACGCCCCGCTGCCCATCGGTCACGGCCAGACCAACAGCCAGCCCACGACGGTCCGCCAGATGCTCGAGCTGCTCGACGTGCCGCCCGGCGCGCGGGTCCTCGACGTCGGCGCCGGGTCCGGCTGGACGACGGCCCTCCTGGCCTGGCTCACCGGCCCGCAGGGTGCGGTCCACGGTGTCGAACGGGTCCCGCAGCTCGTCACCTTCGGGGCCACCAACCTTGCCTGCGCGGGTATGCCGTGGGCTCACCTGTCCGCGGCCGTGCCCGGGGTGCTGGGCCTCCCCCACGAGGGGCCCTTCGACCGCATCCTCGTGTCGGCGCAGGCGACCACGCTGCCCGGCGAGCTGGTCGACCAGCTCGCCCCCGACGGGGTCCTGGTGGTGCCCGTCCGTGGGCGGATGCTGCGCGTCCGGGACGGCGAAGGCGGGCCGGCGGTCGAGGAGCACGGGTGGTACCGCTTCGTGCCCCTCGTCGCCGACCTGCCTGCGCGTCCGGTGTGGACCAGATCCAAGTACTGACTCGGACTAGCTCGTGTAGTGCGAGTCCAGCATCTCCTGGTACTTGTCGCTGACGGCCTTGCGGCGCAGCTTCATGCTGGGCGTCAGGTCGCCGTCCTCGATCGTCAGGTCGTGGTCGAGGATGGTGAACTTCTTGATCTGCTCCCACCGGTTGAGGTTCACGTTGAGGGTGTCGACGTACATCTGCACCATCTCGTGGGCCTCCGGGGAGGTGACGATCGTCTTGTAGTCGCCGCTGACGCCGCGGGTTGCTGCCCAGTCCTTGATGGCGTCGGGGTCGAGCGTGACCAGCGCGGTGACGAAGTTGTGGTCGGCGCCGTAGACCATGAACTGGCTGACGTACGGGCACAGACCCTTGAAGGTCGCCTCGATCAGCGACGGCGCGACGTACTTGCCGCCCGACGTCTTGAAGAAGTCCTTCTTGCGGTCGGTGATCTTGAGGAAGCCCCGCTCGTCGAGCGTGCCGATGTCACCGGTGTGGAGCCAGCCGTCGGCGTCCTTGGTCTCGGCCGTCTCGTCGGGCTTGTTGTGGTAGCCCTCCATGACGCCGGGACCACGCAGCAGGATCTCGCCGTCCTCGGCGATCCGCGCCTCCGTGCCGGGCAGGGCCCAGCCGACGGTGCCGATCACGTTGGAGCCCGGTCGGTTGACGAACGACGCGGCGCTGGTCTCGGTGAGCCCGTAGCCCTCGATGATGGTCAGCCCGACCGCCTCGAACCAGCTGGCGACGTCCTTGTTGAGCGCCGCCGAGCCGGAGATGAAGAACCGGATCCGGCCGCCGAAGCGCTGGCGCACCTTGTGCAGCACCAGCTTGTCGGCCAGCGCGAGCTTCTTGGCGAGCAACCCGGAGGGCTCCTCACCGCGGGCGCGCAGCGCCGCCACCTGGGTGCCGACACCGACCGACCACTCGAACAGCTTCTCCTTCAGGCCGCCCTCGGCCTTCATCATCAGCGTGATCCGGCCGAACGCCTTCTCGAAGATGCGCGGTGCGGCGCCCATGAAGGTCGGCTGCACGACGGCGAGGTTGTCGACGATCTTGTCGACCCGGCCGTCGATGGCCGTCGGGAAGCCGCACTGGATCGGCAGCGTCAGCAGGAACTTGCCGAAGACGTGCGCCAGCGGCAGCCAGAGGTACTGCAGGTCCTTGCTGCTCAGGATGCCGATCGCGTCGACCGCGGCCGCCTGGTAGGTCCAGGCGTTGTGGTCGAGCCGAACGCCCTTGGGCCGGCCCGTGGTGCCGGACGTGTAGATGATCGTCGCGAGGTTGTGCGGCTGGAGCGAGTCGATCCGGTCGTCCACGGCCGAGGAGTTCGTCGCGAGCAGCTCGGCGCCCATCTGCTCGAGCTCGTCGAGGCTGATGACCCAGTCGCCGTCCGGGGTGCCGTCCATCGTCACGACCCGGCTCACGGCCGGCAGGTCGACCCGGCGCTCTCGGAGCTTGGCGATCTGGGCGTCGTCCTCGGCGAACACGACGAGGCTGCCCGAGTTCGCGACTATGTAGGCGACGTCCGGGGCGATGGTGGTCGGGTAGATGGTGGTCGTCGCGCCACCCGCGCACATGATGGCGAGGTCGGTCAGCGCCCACTCGTAGCGCGTCGACGAGGCGATCGCGACCCGGTCCTCGGGCTCGACACCGAGCGCCACGAGACCGGCAGCGAGCCGCCAGGCCCGTTCGCGGACCTCGGACCAGGTGACGGACGCCCAGGAGTCCCCTTCTCCCGGGAAACGGAATGCCTCCGCGTGCGGGCTCTTCTCGGCGCGGTCCCGGAACAGGTGGGCGACGCTGGTCGCCCGCTCCGTGATCGCGGCCTCGTTGACCCGCTCGGCGGCGGCGGTGTGCATGGTGTGAGTCGTCATTGACCTTCCTCGGCTGGGTCCAGGGGATGCCCCGGATAGTGCCATGTGGGGGCACGGGCGTGGGGCCAAAGGCGGTGATTGTGACCTAACGGTCTCCGCCCGGCGAAGGTGCCGGGTGCCGGTCGCAGCCGCGCGTCAGCGCCGCTGCGAGGCGACGTGGGCGTTGTTGACCAGACCCACCGCCAGCCAGCACGCGAACATCGACGAACCGCCGTACGACAGGAAGGGCAGCGGAAGCCCGGTCACCGGCATCAGCCCGAGGTTCATCCCGACGTTCTCGAACACCTGGAACAGCAGCCAGGCCGCGACGCCGGCCCCGACGAGCCGGCCGAACGCGTCCTGCGTACGCGCCGCGACGACGACGGCTCGCAGCACCACGAACCCCAGCAGCAACAGCAGGCCCGCGGCCCCGAGGAAGCCCCACTCCTCCCCCGCCACCGAGAACACGAAGTCGGTCTGCTGGTAGGGGATGTAGCCGCCCTGCGTCTGCCGCCCCTCGAACAGACCCTGTCCCGTCCAGCCACCCGACCCGATCGCGATCCGCACCTGCCGCGTCTGGTAGCCGATCCCCTGCGGGTCGGCCTGCGGGTCGGCGAACGCGGTCAGCCGGTCGCGCTGGTAGTCGCTCAGCACCGGCGTCGTCAGCGCCACCACGACTGCGGCCGCGACGAGCCCGACCGCCGCGGCGAGCCACCGCTTGGGTGTCCCTGCCACGGCAACCACCCCGAACGCCAGGGCGGCCAGCACCAGCGCGGAGCCGAGGTCCGGCTGCAGCATGACGAGGCCGATGGGGACCGCGGCGACCACGGCGGCCAGCGCCAGGTCCCGCCCGTCCGGTTGCGCGCCGCGGTCCAGCCGCTCGCCGAGGATGATGGCCAGGCCGACGCAGAGGGCGGCCTTCGCGAGCTCGGACGGCTGCACGGAGAAGCCACCGGGCAGCAGGATCCACGAGTGCGAGCCGTTGACCGTGGACCCGACCGGGGTGAGCACGAGGACGAGCCCCGCGACGGACACGACGTACAGCGCGGGCGCGAGCGCCCGCAGCCGCTGGTAGCCCATGCGGGTCACCAGGACGGCGAGGACCACCCCGATGGCCGTGTTGAACAGGTGCCGGACGAGGTATGCCGTGCCCGCCTGGCCGTGGGTCGCGGACCAGACGAGGAGGGCGCCGATCAGGGACAGCCCCAGCGCCGCGATGAGCAGGGCCCAGTCGCTGTGGGCCCACCGACCAGCGCCCCCGGCGAGGGCGACCCACCGGCCGCCGCCGGCCGAGGCGCGTCGCGGGGTCAGGAGGGGACGATCGACGCCAGGACCTGTCGGCACTTCTCGATGTCTCCGGCCATGGCGGTGAGCAGGTCGTCGATGGAGTCGAACTTGAGCGTGGGGCGGATCCGGTCGACGAACTCCACACCCACCGTCTCGTCGTACAGGTCGAGGTCGGTGCGGTCGAGGACGTACGCCTCCACCGTGCGGACCGTCCCGTCGAACGTGGGGTTGGTGCCCACGGAGATGGCCGCGGGCAGGGTGCGCTCGGGGTCCTCGAGGTCGTGTCCGAACCGGGTGAGCCACCCGGCATACACCCCGTCGGCGGGGACCAGGCCGAGGGAGTCGGCCGCGAGGTTGGCGGTCGGGTAACCCAGCTCGCGCCCGCGGTGGGCCCCGTGGACCACGGTGCCGACCATCTTGTGCGGGCGACCCAGGATCGCCGCGGCCTCGGCGACCTCGCCGGCGTCGAGGTGGCGGCGGGTGGCCGAGGACGACCAGCGCTCGGTGTCGCCGAGGTCGTCGAGCACCACGACGTCGAAGCCGTGCTCGGCGCCGAGGTCGCGCAGGGTCTGCACGTCGCCGGTGTAACCACGGCCGAAACCGCGGGCGTCCTCGCCCACGACGATGGCCTTCACGGCGAGCGTGTCGACGAACGTGCTGACCACGAACTCCTGCGCCGTCTGGTCGGCGAACTCGCGCGTGAACGGCAGCACGAGCAGGCCGTCGATGCCGGTCGTCTCGAGCAGCTCGTCGCGCAGCCCGTCGGGGGCGATGAGCTCGAGCGTCTCGGGGTGGAAGATCGCAGCCGGGTGCGGGTCGAAGGTCACTGCCACTGCCGGCACGCCACGGGTCGCGCCCTCCTCGACGAGCCGGGCCAGGACCGCCCGGTGCCCGAGGTGGACGCCGTCGAAGTTGCCGAAGGTCGCGACGCAGGGTCGCAGCTCGGCGGGCGTCTCGGTGGGGTCGGTCCAGCGCTGCACGGAGGACACTCTACGAACCGGCAGGGGCGAAGACGACGTGAGCCCTGGCTTTGGGCCCAGACTCGTCGAGCATCGCGACCAGCCGCCCGTCCGGGGCGAACGCGGCGACCGGCTCGGTGCGTCCCGGCTGGGCCGACTCGGGGCGCTGCCCGTAGCCGACGGCGGTCGCCTCCTCGGGGGTCAGCTCGCGCACCGCGAACTGGGCGCGTGCCGCGGCGGCCAGAGGCGTCACGGGCATCGCCTCGGCCCCCTCGGCGTCCAGCAGCTCGCCGAGCGCGGAGAGGTCATGGGCGCCGTCGAGGGTGAACGCGCCGACCCTCGTGCGGCGCAGGGCGGTGAGGTGACCCCCGACCCCGAGCGACGCCCCGAGGTCGCGGGCCAGCGCCCGGACGTACGTGCCGGAGCTCACCGTGACCTCGACGTCCACGTCGAGCACGGGTATGCCGTCCACGTCACCCGCGCGGGTCGCGAGGACCTCGAACCGGCTCACGGTGACGGGTCGCGCTGGGAGCTCGACGTCCTCACCGGCCCGGACCCGGTGGTAGGCGCGCTCGCCCTTGACCTTGATCGCGGACACCGAGCTGGGGACCTGCTGGATCTCACCGGTCAGGCCTGCGACGGCTGCCGCGACCTGGTCGTCGGTGAGGTGGCCGGCGGGCACCGACGCCGTGACCTCTCCCTCGGCGTCATCGGTGACCGTCGTCTGGCCCAGCCGGACGGTGGCGGTGTAGTCCTTGTCGCAGCCGACGAGGAAGGTCAGCAACCGGGTGGCGCGGCCGATGCCGAGCACGAGCACGCCGGTCGCCATCGGGTCGAGGGTGCCGGCATGGCCGACCTTGCGGGTGGCGCAGAGCCGTCGCGCCCGGCCGACCACGTCGTGRCTGGTCCAGCCTGCCGGCTTGTCGACGACGAGCAGCCCGTCAGGCGCGGGCATCGGTCTCGCTGTCGACCTCGGCGAGGGGGCCGCCCTCGACGACCACCTCGGCAGCGGCCTCGGTGCCCTCGTCGTCGGCCTCGGGCTTCTTGTACGGGTCGGCGTCCCCGGCATACGTGGCCGCGGCGGCGGCTGCCGCCACGGCGGCGTCGCGCTCCTTGGCCTCGCGCAGCAGGTCCTCCATGTGCGCCGCCGTCTCGGGGATGGCGTCGGCGAAGAAGTCGAGGCTGGGGGTCAGCCGGATCTTGATCTGCTGCCCCACGAACGAGCGGAGCCGGCCCTTGTTCTTCTCGAGCAGCGCCGCCGTCCTGGCGCGCTGCGCCTCGTCGCCGAACACGGTGTAGAACACCGACGCGTGCTGCAGGTCCCCCGTGACGCGGACATCGGTGATGGTGATGAAGCCCAGGTCGGGGTCCTTGACGATCGACTCGACGTTCGCCGCGATCAGGGTCTTGATGCGGTCGGCGATCTTGCGGGCGCGTCCGGCGTCAGCCATGGGGTTCCTCCTGCGTCGTGGTGTGGGGTGGCGGCTCAGGACCCTCCGGACCTACGCGCAGCCGGGAGACTGGCTCCCGGCTGCGCCGTGAGGTCAGGCGCGCGGCTTCTCGCGCATCTCGTAGGTCGCGATGAGGTCGCCGAGCTGCAGGTCGTTGTACGACCCGAGGTTGATACCGCACTCGAAGCCCTCACGGACCTCGGTGACGTCATCCTTGAACCGGCGCAGGCCGGCGATCTCGACGTTCTCGGAGACGACCACGCCGTCGCGGGTGATCCGCGCCTTGGTGCCGCGCTTGATCTCGCCGCTGCGCACGATGGAACCGGCGATGTTGCCGAACTTGCTCGACCGGAAGATCTCGCGGATCTCGGCGGTGCCGAGCTCGACCTCCTCGAACTCCGGCTTGAGCATGCCCTTGAGCGCCGCCTCGATCTCCTCGATGGCCTGGTAGATCACCGAGTAGTAGCGGATCTCGACGCCCTCGCGCTCGGCGTAGTCGGCGTTCTGGCCCTCGGCGCGGACGTTGAAGCCGATGATCACGGCATTCGACGCCATCGCGAGGTTGATGTTGTTCATCGTGATCGCACCGACGCCGCGGTCGATGATCCGCAGGTCGACCTCGTCGCCCACGTCGATCTGGAGCAGGGCGTCCTCGAGCGCTTCGACGGAACCCGACACGTCACCCTTGAGGATGAGGTTGAGGGTCTCGACCTTGCCCGCCGCGAGGGCCTCGGTGAGGTCCTCGAGCGAGATGCGCTTGCGGGCCTTGGCCAGGGAGGCCTGGCGGTCGGCTGCCTCACGACGCTCGGCGATCTGACGGGCCGTGCGGTCGTCCGGCGCCACCACGAAGGTGTCACCGGCGCGCGGCACGGACGACAGACCCAGCACCTGCACCGGGCGGGACGGACCGGCCTCGGTGAGGTTGTTGCCGTGCTCGTCGAGCATCGCGCGGACGCGACCGTAGGCCGAGCCCGTGACGATGGCGTCACCGACGTGCAGCGTGCCGGCCTGGACGAGCACCGTGGCCGTGGCACCGCGGCCACGGTCGAGGTTGGCCTCGATCGCGACACCACGGGCGTCGCGGTCGGAGTTGGCCCGCAGGTCGAGCGCCGCGTCAGCGGTCAGCAGGACTGCCTCGAGCAGCGCGTCGATGTTCTGGCCGGCCTTGGCCGACACGTCGACGAACATCGTCTCGCCGCCGTACTCCTCGGCGACGAGGTTGTACTCGGTCAGCTGCTGGCGCACCTTGGACGGGTTGGCGCCCTCGACGTCGATCTTGTTGACCGCCACGACGATCGGCACGTCCGCAGCCTGGGCGTGGTTGAGCGCCTCGATGGTCTGCGGCATCACGCCGTCGTCGGCGGCGACCACGAGGATCGCGATGTCGGTCACCTTGGCACCACGGGCACGCATGGCGGTGAACGCCTCGTGACCCGGGGTGTCGATGAAGGTGATCGGGCGGTCGACGCCCTCGTGCACCTTGTGCACCTGGTAGGCACCGATGTGCTGGGTGATGCCACCGGACTCGCCACCGGCGACGTCCTCGTTGCGGATCGCGTCGAGCAGTCGCGTCTTACCGTGGTCGACGTGACCCATGACGGTCACGACCGGCGGACGTGCCTCGAGGTCCTCGTCGTCCTCGCCCTCGATACCCGTTGCCAGGTCGATGTTGAAGGCGTCGAAGAGCTCCTTCTCCTCCTCCTCGGGGGAGACGACCTGGATGTCGTAGCCGAGCTCGGCGCCGAGCACCTTGAAGGTGTCCTCGTCGAGGGACTGCGTCGCCGTGGCCATCTCACCGAGGTGGAACAGCACGGTCACCAGCGAGGCCGGGTTGGCGTTGATCTTGTCGGCGAAGTCGGTCAGGGACGAGCCGCGACGAACGCGGATGGTGGTCTTGCCGTCGCCACGGGGGACGGTGACGCCACCCAGCGACGGAGCCTGCATCTGCTCGAACTCCTGGCGCTTCGCGCGCTTGGACTTGCGTCCACGGACCGGGCGACCGCCACCGCGGCCGAACGCACCCGCGGTCGAGCCGCGACCGGCACCACCACGGAAGCCACCGCCACCGGGGCGACCGGCGAAGCCACCACCGGGAGCACCGGGGCCACCGGCTCCGGGACCACCGGGGCCACGACCGGGACCACCAGGGCCACCGGGACCACGGCCACCGCCACGGGCGGGACGCTCACCGGGACGACCGACCGCACTGCGGTCGGGCATCATGCCCGGGCTGGGACGCGGACCACCGGGGCGCGGGCCACCGGGGCCTGCCGTGCCACCGGGACGCGGGCCGGCAGCGCCGGGACGGCTCTGCGGGCGCGGCATGCCCTGCGACGGGGCGAACGGGTTGTTGCCCGGACGCGCGGCGCCACCCTCGCGGGAGCCACCACCGTCACGGCCGGTGCGCATGCCCTGCGACGGGGCGAAGGGGTTGTTGCCCGGACGCGGTGCGCCGGGACGCGGTGCCGCTGCGCCGGGACGCGGCCCGGCGGTACCGGGACGGGGCGAGGCGGGGA
>NZ_JBFUEO010000047.1:0-23416 GCF_056403935.1 Pedococcus sp. P2_E4
GCGCCGCGGCGACGCCCTGGTTCAGCTGGTGCGCCGTGCGGTGGGCGTGGACGATGCGGTGGGCAAGAACGCCAAGACGACGCTGCTGGTGACGATGGACTGGGCGTCCCTSCGTGASMMGRYCGGSGCCGSSACCACSCTSGGTGGGCTCGACACCGGCACCCACCTGGCGCCGGAGACGGTCCGCCGGCTGGCGTGCGACGCCTCGGTGGTCCCGGTCGTGCTGGGGTCAGGGGGTGAGGTGCTCGACCTGGGCCGCACGGTCCGGTTCTTCAGCCCGGCCCAGACCAGGCGGTTGTGGTTGCGCGACGGCGGGTGCACCTACCCCGGGTGCGGGGCGCCGCCGGCGTGGACGGACGGTCATCACCTGGTGCACTGGGCCGACTTCGGACCCTCCGACCTGGGCAACGCGGCGTTGTTGTGCGAGCGGCACCACACCATCGTCCACCAACGCCGCCTCGCCGGGCAGGTCGTGACCGACGAGGACGGGGAGCGGGTGGAGTGGGACCTGGCCCGCGGCTCCTACGACCAGCTGCTGGCCCGACGTGCCGCGCAGGAACCAGCGTGACCCCGCCCCACCACGGCGGGGACAGCGGGATGCCCGGTCCCGGGCAGGGGGAGCATTCGGCGGCTCCAACCCACGGCCGTCGCGCGGGGGGTCAGGCCGCGGGACCCACCCCATACCCAGCGCGAGCTGAGGCCAGGCTGGCAAGTCGGCACGCGGCCTGACCTGCGGCGCGGCGTAACCCGGAGCCTGCGCATGCCGTTGTGCAGGTCACCTACTGCTCCGTGGAGGAACCATGCTTCGCACGTCCCACCGCGCGACCACAGCCGCGCTCACCGGCGCGACCGCCCTCGCCCTCATCGTGTCCGGCGGGTACGCCGCCGCCGCGGCATCCCCCATCTCCGCCCCGCTCGCCTCCGGCACCGCCGCAACCGGCGCCCTCGTTGGGGACACCCCCGGCTTGGCCAGGCTGCTCGACAACGGCACACCGAGCGGGCGGGCGATCGCGACCTTCGACGGCATACCCACGGCGACTCAGGTGACGGCCCTCAAGGCCCTCGGGCTCACGGTCCAGCCCATGAAGCGGCTGCCGCTCGCGCTGGTGAGTGGCACGGTGGCGCAGTTCCGGTCGGCCGTCACGACGGGCGTGGCGAGCGACGTGTACCCCGACGAGAGTCTGCACCTGCTCGACACCACGTCCTCCGACGCGATGGGTGGCGCAGCGCTGCGGGCCAAGGGGCTCACTGGCAAGGGTGTCACGGTCGGCGTCGTCGACTCCGGTTGCGACGCAACGCATCCCGACCTCGCGCAGCGCGTCAAGCACAACGTCTCGCTCGTCAGTGGCGAGTACGCCAACCTGCCCCCCGACTCCTCGACGACCCTCGTCGTCCCGGCGGACAAGGGACCGTACTCGAACACCGACCTCGGTTCGGGTCACGGCACCCACGTGGCCGGCATCATCGCCGCTGACTCCCGCTCGGTCACCGACGGCTCGCGCTACGGGGTGGCCCCGGAGGCCGACCTGGCGTGCTTCGCGATCGGAGCGGTCCTCTTCACGACGGCGGTCGTGACCGCCTACGACTACATGCTCGACCAGCCCGACCTCCTCGGCATCGACGTGGTCAACAACAGCTGGGGTAACTCCTACCGCCAGTTCGACCCCCGCGACCCGGTGGCCGTGGCGACCAAGGCAGTGGTGGACCAGGGCGTCACCGTCGTCTTCGCGGCCGGCAACTCCGGAGCCGAGAACGCGGAGCTGAGCCTGAACCCGTTCAGCCAGTCCCCGTGGGTCATCTCGGTCGCAGCGGGATCGGTCGACCGCCACCGCGGTGACTTCTCGTCGAACGGCCTCACCCACGACAACTCCCAGCCGACCGGCATCACGGCCGGTGGGCACACCGTCTACACCGGCGACCGCATCGGCCTCGTGCACCCGGACGTGACGGCACCGGGCGTCGACATCTCCTCGACGTGTGACACGACCGGCACCGTCGTCGGCCCGTGCCCGCCCGGACAGAACACCACCGCGAGCGGCACCTCCATGGCCTCGCCGCACATCGCGGGGGCGGCGGCGGTGCTCAAGCAGGCCAACCCGGCCCTCACGCCGGACCAGGTGCGGCTCGCGCTCCAGGCCTCGGCCAGCCCCGTCACCAACGACGACGACACTGGCACGCTGCCGTTCTGGCAGATCGGCTACGGCTACGCGAACCTCGACAAGGCCGTCGCCCTGGTCAGCGGTCGCACCTGGGCCAAGGACCTCGCGAGGGCCAGCGCCCAGGCCGACGCCCGAGTGCTCGCCGCCGACGGGTGGAAGGTTGCTCGCGGCGACTTCTGGACCTACGACAGCCCCCGCGCCACTGTCGGCGGGTCCGACAGCCACACCTACACCGCACCGGTCGCGGCGGGAGTGACGTCACTCAAGGTCTCGCTGTCCCACCCGTCGCTGGCGGCCGTCGGCATCAACGGCACCAGCTACACCGTCACCGTCAAGGACCCGTCGGGCGCCGTCGTGGGCACGTCGACCGAGTCCTTCACGGCCGGTGCCGGCACCGCGACCGTCCAGGTGCCGGTCACGACGGCAGGGACCTACACGTTCGACGTCGTGGGCAACTACGCCGCCTCGGACCCCGACACGCTCGACTCCGACAGCGCCGGAGGACGGATGGTCACGCTGCACGTGGCCCAGCTGCAGCAGGGCTGAGCCACCCGGTGGAGGGGGAGTGAGGGTATGCCGCGGGCCCGGCCGCGCGGCATACCCTCACCCTCGTGCACGGCACCGAGGGGCGTGCACGAGGGTGAGTCCAGCGTGCACGGCCGGTGGCCGCACACGCTTCGTCACATGCCGGGGACGGGGAGGGACTCGTGGACCTCGATGGTGCAGCCGCCCGGCATGTTGAGGTGCGGGTGGCCCTCGGCGAGGGCGAGGGCAGCCTGCATGTCCGGGGCCTCGATGATGCTGTAGCCGGCAACCTCGCGGGTGCTGGGCGACGTGCCCTCGGTGGTGACCTGGGTACCACCGGCGAGCGGGGTGCCGAAGTCGGCCATGCCGTCACCGACGCGCCCGGCCCAGGCCATCCACTGGCCCATGACGGCTTCCATCTCGGCGGGGTCGGAGGGCGCGGCATCGGCCGGCGTGGTGGGGGCGTGGTAGACGAAAAGGAACTTGCTCATGACGTGGTTCTTCACTTTCGGTTGGGGCGATGCAGCCTGTTGGGGCATGCAGCCTGCTGGGGCACTGCAGCGGTTGCGGCGCCGCGGGTTTGCGGCGGGCGTGTGATGGTGTGCGGTTGGGGGGAGTCGCGAGGCGGCGGAACGTGACAGGCCGTCACGGACGAGCCGTCAGGCAGGGATGGCGGTGCGACCGGCATAGGCGGCAAACCGGTCGAGCGCGTCGGCGTCCGCGGCGGGAGTGATCTCGTCGGCGAACGAGCGGCCCCGACCCTGGGCGATGACGCCGCGGGTCAGGTCGTGGACATAGCTGACGACCTCGTCGGAGACGTTCAGCGGCTGGCCCGAGGCCTGGGCCAGGTCCCAGCCGTGCAGCAGCAGCTCGAGCGGCAGGAGGCTGGCGAGGAACATCGCCGGCACGTCCTTGCCACCGGGACCCGGCACCGTGCCGTCGAGGTCGACGGCACGCCACGCCTCGAGCGCCTGACCCGTCAGGACCGAGACCTTGTCCTCGAGGGAACCCGCGGCCGGCACCGTGAGCCCTGCCCCTGCCATGCCGCCGAGCTGCACGAGCGAGCCGAGCAGGTGCTCCGCGAGCTCGTGCGCGGTGAAGTCGGCACACGGCGTGGGCTTCGGGCGGTCCTCGGGCGTGAGCCCGCGCAGGACCGGCTGGACGACGGCCAGGGCAGCCTCGGCCGCGACGAGCGGCGTGAGGTTCTCCGGCGCCCAGGCCCACTCGTCCTGCCCGGCGTCGCCGGTGTTGGCGAGGCGCTCGAGACGCTCGAAGAAGTGGTTCCAGCCCTCGGCGTGCTGCACCGCCTGCTCCTGCGTGAGGCCCTCGTGGACGAGGGTGACCTGCGAGCCGCCCTCGACCGGCTCGACCGTGATCGTGACGGTGGACGCGTCCTTCGGCAGGTCGGGGTTGCCCTCCCAGCCCCAGCCGAACACGACCCGGCGACCGGGCTCGACCTCCCGGTACGTCCCCTCGGCGACGTGACCCGGCACCACCGTGAACCGGTACGACCCACCGGCGCGCAGGTCGACGGTCGCCGTCACCGTCTTCCAGCGACGCAGCCGCTCGGGCTCGGTGATCAGCGCGAAGGCCTCATCGGGGGAGACGGGCAGGACGGTGGTCTTGGTGAAGCTCATGGGGTTCCCTTCAGGCGGTGCGCGTCGGCGACGAGCTGGTCGAGTTCGGACGTCCAGAACCTGTCGATCTCGGCCTGCAACCGCTGCAGCCCGCTCGGCACGACCCGGTAGATCCGTGTGCGCCCGACCTTCTCCGCCCGCACCAGCCCGGCGTCGGCGAGCAGCAGCAGGTGCTGGCTGATCGCGGACCGGGTCACCGTGAACTCGCTGGACAGGTCCGTGACGCCCCGTGGCCCGCGGGCCAGGAGCTGGAGAATCCGGCGGCGAGTCGGCTCGGCGGCGGCGGAGAGTGGGTCGGTCACAACACGCAATACGTTAGTCCTCACTAACGCATCTGTCCAGACCGCAATCGAGGGTGGCCCGCGGACGGGGGAGGGGGTGCGTGGCTGCAGCGGTATGCCGCGTGGCGGCAGGGGTGTGCCGCGTGGTGACCCCGCGGCATACCCGTCGGGTGGGGTGGCGAGGGGTGGGGCCGTCAGCGGGCCTCGCGCAGGATGGCGACGGCGTCCCCGACCGGGCCGAGGTGGGCGAGCTTGTCGGGGTTGACGATCGAGCGGATCCCGGTGACCTGCCCGTCGCTGATGTCGAGCGCCCACACCCCGAGGACGCGATCCTGGTCGTCGTAGTAGATCGCGCCGGGGCCGCCGTTGATCTCGGTCGGCCGCATGGACACCTGGGGGAACCGCGCCAGCGCCCGCAACCACGTCGTCAGCGTGTGCGCGACCCGGCTGCGGCCGTGCTGCGACCTGGCCAGCGCCGGGACCTTGCCGCCGCCGTCGCCCGTCAGCGTGACGTCGTGGGCGAGCAACGCCTCGAGCCCCGCGAGGTCGCCCTGCTCGGCCGCCGCGAARAACCGCCTGGCCAGCTCGCGCTGCTGCTCGCCGGTCGTCTCGAACCGCGGTCGCCGCTCCTTGACGTGCCGGCGGGCCCGGCTGGCGAGCTGGCGCACCGTGTCCTCGCTCCGGCCCACGATGTCCGTGATCTCCGGGTACCCGTAGCCGAACACGTCGTGCAGCAGCAGGACCGCCCGCTGCTCGGGGGACAGGCTCTCGAGCAGCACGAGCATCGCCAGCGACAGCGAGTCCGCGGTCTCCGCGTGCTGGGCGGGGTCGTCGGCCCGGTCGGTGACGATCGGTTCAGGCAGCCACTCGCCGACGTACCGCTCGCGACGGGCACGGGCCGACCGCAGCTCGTTGATCGCGAGCCGGGTCGTGACGGTCGCGACGAACGCACGCGGCGACACGATCTCCTCACCGGCTTCGAGCGACTGGTGCACCCGCAGCAACGCCTCCTGGACCACGTCCTCGGCCTCGCTGACGCTGCCGAGCATCCGGTAGGCGATCGCGAACGACCTCGGCCGGAGCTCGTCGAGCAGGGCGTTGCGCTGGGTCCCGTCGTCAGGCTGCATTCGTCCTGGACCTCCCCGTCTCGTGGTTGCCCGGCTCGGGGCTCGTCAGCTCACGAAAGCCGTCGCGCCAGCTCGCGTGGGACGGCGTCCACCCGAGCTCGCGCTTGGCCTTGGCGTTGGACGCGCCTCGCAGCTCGGTCATCATCACCGCTCCGATCTCACCGGTGAGCAGCCGCCCCACGAAGCGCGGCACGTGCATCGGCTCCTTGGCTCCCAAGGTACGCGCCAGCACCGGCAGCCACTCCGCGACCGGCGCCGGCTCGTCGTCGACGACGTTGTAGACCCCTCGCCGGCCGTGGTCGATCGCCGCCACGGTCGCCTCCGCGGCGTCGGCGATGTGGATGAACGACCACACGCCCCCGCCGTTGCCGACGACCGGGAACTTGCGCTGGCGGACCGCCTCGGTCTGCTCGCCGTCCGGCCCGAGCGACGTACCCGGCCCGTAGAAGCCGCCGTAGCGCAGCACGATCCCCTCGGTCCAGGTCGCCGCGAGGACGGCGTCCTCGACGTGGCGGATCGCCGCCACCGTCTCGCGCATCTCCTTGGCCGGGCCCGGTCCGAAGGAATCCTCCTCGGTCTTGACGAGACTCCCCGTGCGCTCGTATGCCGCGAAGAAGCTCTGCGCGACGAACCGCTTCACGCCGACGGCGTGGCCGGCCGACAGCAGGTGGTCCGTGCCCTCGGTCCGGAGCCGGTTGGTCATCGCGAACGAGCGGTCGAAGTGCCGCAGGTCCATCGGACCGATGCTGGTCAGCTGGTGCACGATGACGTCCGGCTGCACCCGGCCCACGGCATCGGCGACCTGGTCGGCGTCCAGGGCGTCGGCGACCATGGGCTCGGCGCCGAGGTCGCGCAGCAGCTGCGTCCTGTTCGGGCTGCTCGTCATGCCGTGGACCTCGTGGCCCGCTTCGACCAGCCGGGGGACCAGCTGCCGCCCGATCGCGCCAGTGGCTCCTGCGACGAACACCTTCATCACGTACTCCTTCGTCGGTCGTGTGTCTTGCCGTCCCTGTCCGCCAGGGCTTCCATCCATCCAGACAAGACAGCCCTCCGGCTTGTGACAGCTGAGCCGGGCTCTCAGGCCTCGTCGTCGAGCCCGTTCGCGTCGACCCGGTCGCGGAGGCGTTCGTTGTCCTGCCGCAGTGCGGTGTTGCGCTCGCGCAGGCGGCGGTTGTCGGTGGCGAGGTCGGCGTTGTCGTCCTGGAGGTCGAGCACCATGGCGACCGCCGCAAGCGTGACGCCAGAAGCCACGAGCTCGCTGACCCGTGCGATGCGTGCGAGGTCGGCGTCGCTGTACCGGCGGGTGCCGCCGTCGGTGCGCTGGGGGAGTACGAGCCCCTTCTCCTCGTACAGCCGCAGGGTGGGGACCGGCAGGTGCACGAGCTCGGCGGCGACCGAGATCGTGTACAGCGGGCGGTCCGGGGGACCGGGTGTCGCACTCATGGGAGGAGTGCCCATGCCAAAAGCGCCCGTGGGAGACGGCGCCGGGGACTTGACAAACCCGATTCGACGGATTTACAAAATCTATAGCCCATGACTGAGATCCTAGAGGATCGAGGTCGGGTTCAGGCAAGACTCGCAACACGAATCAGACAGGACCTCACAACCCTGGAGGTGGTTGAGATGCTCATGCGGACTGACCAGTTCCGCGAGCTGGACCAGCTGGCCCAGCAGGTACTGGGGACGATGGCGCGCCCCACCGTGATGCCCATGGACGCCTGGCGCGAAGGCGACACCTTCGTCGTGGAGTTCGACCTCCCCGGCGTCGAGCCCGGCTCGATCGACCTCGACGTCGAGCGGAACGTGCTCACCGTCAAGGCCGAGCGCGGTCGGCTCTCCGACGAAGCCGAGACGATCGCCACGGAGCGGCCACGCGGCGTGTTCAGCCGTCAGCTGTTCCTCGGCGACACCCTCGACGTCGACCGGGTCGAGGCCGCGTACTCCGACGGCGTCCTCCGGCTGACGATCCCCGTCGCAGAGCAGGCCAAGCCGCGCAAGATCGAGATCAGCTCGGGCGAGCGCCGGCAGCACGCCATCTCGGCCTGACGCGCAGAGCCGATGAGGATGTCCCCGCCGATCCCGCGGGTGGACCTGGCTGCGCTGGACGCCCAGGGACACCTGGCTCGAGTGGGCGCCGCCGGGGGGTGGTGCCCACCCTGGTCGGCGGGGACTGACCCACGGTCGCAGGTGTCGTCGGCTAGGGGCGCGGCAGGAGCGAGGGGCGGGGGACGCGCACCGACACCGACGTGAGCCCGAGCCGCAGCGAGGCGGCCTTGGCGAGGTGGCGACACACGAGCAGCGTGACGGCCGCCGGCACGGCGCCCGACACGAGCAGCGCGGTCCGGGCGCCATACGACTCGGCGAGCCACCCGACGACCGGTCCACCCACGGCACCGCTGCCGATGAAGACGAGCAGGTACAACCCGACGACGCGCCCGCGCAGGTGGTCGACGGCCGCGAGCTGGACGAGCGACTGGGCCGAGGTGAGGAAGCCGAGGTTGGCCGCACCGACGGCCACCAGCAGCACGGTGAAGACCTCCTGGCCAGGCGCAGCGGCGGCGACCAGCAGAGCGGCCGCCAGCGTCGACCCGGCGACCCCGACCGTCCGCAGCCGCGGCTGGTGGCGACGGCGCGCGGTTGTCAGCGCACCACCGAGCGCGCCGAGGGCGACGACGCCGTTGAGCAGGCCCAGCCCCGACGCACCGGAGTGGAAGACGTCCTTGGCGTACGCGGCGAGCGTCACCGGCAGGCTGATCGTGAAGAAGCCGAAGGCGCCCACCATGACGACTGGCCACAGGACGCTCGGCGTCCGCACGGCATACGACAGACCGGCGCGGACGCCCGGGGCGCGCTCTCCCGCGCCCGCCCGCGAGGCGGCTGCGAGCCGAGCCGCCCGCGCCTCGTGACGGGTGGGGGTGTCTCGCATGCACAGCATCGCGACGACCGGACCGACGAACGACAGCGCGTTCACGACGAAGGCCCACCCGGCGCCCACCGTGCTCATCAGCAGGCCACCGACGACCGGACCGGCCATCGCACCGATCTGGAACGTGCAGGAGACCAGGCTGATCGCGTTGGCCAGCTGGGGGCCACGGACGACCTCGGACACGAACGACTGCCGCACCGGGTTGTCGAGGGCCGCGACGGTGCCGAGCACGGCCGCCAGCAGGAACACGTGCCACACCTCGACCCGGCCGCTCAGGGTCAGTGCCGCGAGCGTTGCGGCGGTGAGCATCATCGAGAGCTGGGTGCCGAGCAGCAGGTGGCGCTTGGGGAACCGGTCGGCCAGCAGCCCGGCGTGCAGACCGAACAACAGGGTCGGCGCGAACTGGAACGCCGTGACCACCCCGACCGCGGTCGGGCTGTCGGTCATCGTCAGGACCAGCCAGTCCTGGGCGATGCGCTGGACCCATCCTCCCGTCCCGGACAGCAGCAGCCCGGACAGCAACAGCCGGAAGTTCCGGTTGGACAGTGAGGGGAAGGTGCGCGAAAAGTGTTGGGGGAGAAAGGGTGTGGAGATGCGGACTGAGGCGGCGTCGGTGGAGCTCAAGGGTCGTCCCGGGAAGGTAGCGTCGTGGTCGGGTGGAGTCGGGGTCAAGGGTCGGTGCGTTCGAGAGGAAACGGACGATGTCCAGTGTCGTCCCGGCGGCGGCGCTGCGCAGTATTCTGATCCGGAATCAGTCCTATAAGTGTCATGCAGAATCACAATGATCCAGACGTCGACCTGTCCCACGGAGGGAACGAAACGTGTACGACCCCGAGCTGTTGCGGACGTTCGTCGCCGTCGCCCAGTCCCTGAGCTTCACGCGAGCGGGCGAGGCGCTGGGGTTGCGCCAGCCGACGGTCAGCCAGCACGTCCGCCGGCTCGAGGACGCAGTGGGGCGACCGTTGTTCGTCCGCGACACCCGCAGCGTCGCCCTCACCTCCGACGGCGAGGCGATGGCGGCCTTCGCCCGGGACATCCTCGCGGCGCAGGAGCGCGCCGTCGGCTACTTCACCGGGTCACACCTGCAGGGTCGGCTGCGGTTCGGGGTCACGGACGACCTCGCCCTCACCCCGCTGCCTCGGATCCTGCGTGACTTCCGCCAGCTCTACCCCCGGATCGACCTCGAGCTCGCCGTCCTCCAGAACGACGGACTGGTGCGCCGGATCGAGTCGGGCCACCTCGACGTCGCGTTCGTCAAGCGTGGGGCCGACGCGCCCCGGACGGCCCGGGGCCAGCTCGTCCGCCGGGACCAGCTGGTCTGGTGCGGCATCAGCTCGACCCGGCTCGACCCCGAGCAGCCCGTGCCGCTGGTCGTCTACCAGGCGCCGAGCCTGAGCCGCGCGGTCAGTGTCCAGGCGCTCGAGAAGGTCGGCCGCCGCAGCCGGATCACGTGCACCGTCCGCGGCGTCAACGGCGTCCTCGCGGCGGTGCGTGCCGGGCTCGGTGTCGCCGTCATGGCCCGTACTCTCATGCCGGCCGACCTCGTCGAGCTGCCGTCCACGGTCGGCCTGCCCAAGCTGCCCCACCTCGACCTCGTGCTGCTCACCAACCGCAGCGCGCCGGCAGAGCCGGCCAAGGCGCTGACGTCCGCCATCCTCGCCAGCGGCGCCCCCCTCACCACCGTCACCGCCGGCTGACGCCGGACGGCTGGCGTCAGGCGAAGTCGGCGAGGTCCTCCGCGAGCTTCCAGAACCCGAACAGCGCGATCGCCAGGTAGAACCCCCGCGCGACCAGCGTCCCGGTCAGCGAGCCCGCGATCCGGTCGTGGAGCAACCGCCGCACGGGCAGCAGGCCGGCGATGATGACTGCGACGAACGGAACTACTGCGACCAGTGGGTTGGCCGTCAAGATCACGAACAGCACCAGTGGCAAGACCCAGGCCGTCCTGCCGCGGCGCGTCCACGAGTCCCGGGCCGCCACCTGGTCGACGACGACAGCCAGGCCGAGCGCGAACACGAACGGGAGTGCCAGGAACAGAGCGATCGCGAACCACTGGGGCGTGAGCACGTGGAAGTCGATGCCGTCGTCGTGGATCAACCCGGACCCGCCGATCGCTGCGCCGGTGAGGGCGACGGTGAGGCGGCGGAACCAGGTCGGCCCGATCAGCCACGGTGCCACGGCGAGATAGGCCGCTGCGGCGATCACGCCGACGGCTCCGCCGAGGACTGCGAGGTTGTACGTGCCCGCCAGCGTGAAGCGTCCGATGACGAACTCGTCGTCGCTCAGAGTCCCGCGCACCGAGTCGGGCGAGGTGAGGCGCAGCGCGAACATTGCGAGCCGGCTGCCCAGACCGAGGCCCACGAACCCCCACCCGATCCCCGCGACGCCCACCACGCGCAGGACCTCGAGCAGCTCCCGGCCGTAGGTCGGCGCCGGCTCATCGTCCCATCGGCCGTCGACGGCCACGGTGCTGGGCATGTGCCCAGCGTATGGCGCGAGTGCCGGGGGAGTCGCGGAACGCCAGCACCAGCCCGGAGGCGGCGGCCTGGCGTCCAACGTGCGGGAGCCTCAGCGGTGGGCGAGGGATGCAGCCCGCCGGGCAGGCACCGCCACCGCCGCGCGGCGCGGCAACCACCGCACGGTTGCCGCGGTCGTCGGGTTCGACCCGCAGACGATCAGCGCCAGGAAGACCCCGTAGACCGGCAAGTGCCCCACGAGCTCGGTCTGGCCGAAAAGGAACAGCGTCGCGTTGAAGGGCACCATCGCGACGAGGACCGCGACCTGCGGGAGCGCACCCGACAGCACGAGCAGACCGAAGAGCAGCTCGATGCTCCCGGCGATGACGATGAAGGTGTCGGTGGGAAGGTCGAGCCCGACCAGGCTGAACACGTTGAGCGCCGGGTACTGCTCCAGGGTCTCGCGTGCCATGGCCGGGTTGGTGAACTTCTCGGTGAACGCGAGGGCGATCAGTGCGATGCCGACACCAGCCCGCAGCGCGAGCAACGCCCACCGCAGCTGGACCTCCGACAGGGTGGCGGCGCCGTGCCGGTTCGCGCCCGACGGCGCGATGACGAGGAACGCGGCCACGGCAGCCACGTTGGCGCATTCCAACAGCGCCATCGGTCCGGTGAAGGCGGCCATGATCGGCCCGAGCGCCAGGGTCAGCGCGGCCGCCCACCGCTGCTGGAACCCCGTGATCAGCCACACGCCGAGCGTGGCCTCGAACAGGAGCAGGACCGACCCGGCGGCCGAGTGCAGGTCGTCCAGGGAGGGGGTGATGAACGCTCCCGAGGCGGCCAGCGCGAGCAGRGCGACGCCGAGGTGGACCCCGAGGATCCGAGGCACCCACGGCACGAGCTGCCCCAGCCGTTGCAGCACCGGCAGCTCGGGCCGGTCGAGCCGTAGCGCGACCCGGCGCCACACGACGGTCACGGCGACGACCGCCAGCGCCAGGGCCAGTGGCAGTGGCCGGAGGAAGAACCCCCAGTCGGCGGGCGCCGAGTCGACGAACCAGCGCTCATGGGCGGGCAGGGCCAGGGCGGGCAGGGCCAGGGCGGGCAGGGCCAGGGCGGGGACCATCGGTGGGCTCTCCAGGGAGTCGGTACGTGACGGGACCGCCGCGAGGGGACCCGGCGGGCCCTCGTGGACCGCACGGCCAACGCTACGGTTCCGGGAAATCCCCGTTTCAGGGCCAAAGGTCCCGACCTTCGCGGTGGACGACTCCGGGCTCCTGGCGCCCGGAGGTGACCGGCTACGGCATCCGTCGCACCCCCCGTCAGTCATCCGCAGGAGCCGGGCGCTGGCGGGCGCACCTAGCGTCTGCTGGGGGCTGACACCGGCCCCAGCAGAGACGACACGACGCCCGAGGAGACACCCATGAGACCTGCCCGCGTCGCAGCCACCGCCGCACTGGCACTGGCTGCCGCCATCACCCTGCCCGCCAGCTCCGCGTCCGCGGCGGAGCTCCCAGCGCCCGAGATCGCCTGGGTCGGCCAGCACGTGGTCGCCAACGGCAGCGATGCCTTCATCCAGGCGAAGTTCCGCTGCTGGGGTGGCGAGACCGGCACCCACCTCTGGGCCTCGATCAAGCAGGGTGGCGCCGACCCGACCGCCGAGGGTTCCGGCATGAAGTCGGACGCTTGGTACGACACCAACTACCAGTACGCCAACAACCCCGCCGGCCAGACGATCCAGTGCGACGGGCGCTGGCACGTCAACCGGTTCACGGTGAAGCTCGTCGACCACCCGTTCGGCACCGGCTACGTCTCGGGCACGCTCGCCAACGGCGCCGCCTGGGTCCAGTTCTGCGTCTTCGACTCCAGCGCGACGGACGACAACTTCCCGACCGGGTTCGCCTACGACTACGGCTGGAAGACCGTCATCGCCCAACACTGACCGCCACCTCACCGGGGCCCGCAGGCAGGCGGACAGGGGTATGCCGGGTGGTCACCACCCGGCATACCGCTCGCCTGTCGCGGCCGAGGGTGGTGGCTTCGGTAACTGGGCGCAGATCAGGGGTTGCCGTCTGGGCCGTCACGCGGTCGACTGTCTGGTGTGGGTCGCGCCCACCCGGGGCGAGGCCACGGCGACGGAGGTCTGCACATGAGCAGTGAGGTCGACACGCTTCCCGACGACGTCGACGACGACCTGGAGGCTGGCGTGCACGCCAGCCACGCGGTCGCGGCGCCGCCGCTCCAGGTCTGGCAACACCTGATCAGCACTGCTGGCACCGAGGCGCTCCTCGGCGACGGCGCCCGCATCGGCAACAAGGGCGAGCCGTGGCGCGCGTCCGACGGGTCGTACGGCGTGGTGCGCAGCATCCATCCGCTCGAGCAGATCCGGGTCACGTGGCACCCGAACGAGGACGGACCGCTCAGCATGCTCGACGTCCAGCTGCACCCGGACGGCGACGCGACGCGCGTCGAGGTCTACCACGAGGGACGCGGCATCGCCGGTGACCCGCGCGGCGACAAGGACCACTGGGACGACGCGCTCGGACGCTTCGCGGGAGGTCTGACGGGGTCCTGACGACGCGCGCGGTGGCGTTGGTGGCGTCGGCGCGTCGGTGGCGTCGGTGAAGTCGGTGGCGTCAGTGACCAGAGAGGGTGCGGGCGAACTCGAGGCTGCGCTCCACCCACGTCCGTAGCTGCCCCTCGGTCTCGAACCCGGCCTCGGCGACGCGCAGCCACCCCTTCATCGGCGAGCCCCGCATCGCGAACGGCTGGACGACCTCGCCGTCCAGCAGCCCCGCGGCGTCGTCCGGGTCCAGCCTGACGAGCAGGCCACCTCGCCCACTCACGGTCACCGACATGTTGCCGTTCACGAGGAATGCCAACCCGCCGAACATCCGCCGCTCCGTCACGTCGAGCTCGTCGACGACCAGGTCGCGGATGCGCTGAGCCGTCCGCTCGTCATAGGCCATGCCCGCCATTGTCGCCGTTTCCGCGGTGGCCCCGTCGGTCCCTCGGTCGCGGCAGGGGGATGACCTGCGGCCTTTACCTGCCCTTGTGGAAAAGTTGCGGCCGGTTGCGCCGGGTTACGTAGGCTTGCGCGCGTTCGGGGTGCAGATCTCCGCCTGAGGGGGCGTCAACGTGGGTCGACGGATTCGGTATGCCGTGTGCGGCGTGGTGGGGGCCACGCTCGCCATCGGGGGGTGCACGGGTGGGGACGACCCACCGTGGCCGCCCTCATCGTCGTCGCCGGGGTCCACGTCACCGTCGGGGTCGGCGACGTCCTCGGCGTCCGGCACTTCGACGGCAGGCTCGGGCGGCCCGTCGTCGACCGCGACGGCCAGTCCCACGGTCTCAGTGGTCGACATCCCGAAGGCGGCCCGGGCTCACACCCCCGAAGGCGCCGAAGAGTTCGTGAAGTTCTTCGTGGAGCAGTCCAATCTTGCCTGGACTCGACCGGACGACGCGCTATTGCCGCCCCTCGGAGATCGAGGTTGTATCTCCTGCGGCGCCTTACAGAAGACTGCGCGCGATCTCGTAGACAAGGGTCGGCGCTACTCGAGAGAGCCCGTGACCGTGTCCTCGGTTGCTGCCGTTCCTGGTGCGACCGACGGTCAGCAATTCGTGCGCGTCCTAGGGACGCAGAACGAGGTCGACATCGTGGATCGGGACGGCAATGTCGTGCTCACTGACCAGAAGAAGTCGCTCGCTCTGAACGTTGCCACGATCTGGAAGGGGAATCGGTGGTGGATCTACGACATCGGCTAGTCCGGAGAACGGCACTCCTCCTCACAGGAATCATCGCCCTCTCGGTTGTCCAAACGCCGATCGCCCTGGCCGACTACTCGGGCGATGTCACACGCGGAGGGTCGAGGGTGACCGTCAAGGGACGTAGCGAGCTTCAACGGATCAAGGCCGATGCGGCGCGCGGGAAGGGCGGCAAGGCAGGGCCTCGGTACGAGTACGACTCCGTCGTCAACTGCGGCACCAACACCCCTGACTCGGCGACGCTCGACGACCTGTGTGGCGAGGCCGCCCGGGCGTGCGCCGGCAACACCGCTGAGCAGGGCCTGGGGCCGAGCGTCCGGTTGTTCCGGCGCCCCATCAGCGCCGCTGGTGTCGCGACCGGGCCGTGGGTGCAGTACGGCGTGACCTGCTTCCCCGAGGACGCGCCCGGTCCAGCGCGTCCGGCGTTGACGATGGCGATGGTGCTGGCTGCGTTCCATGACACGGCGTTCGCGAAGGCCGAGCTGGCGCTGCAGCCCAAGGGCAACGTCACGCTGGTCAGGTTGCCGACGTACTTCCAGGCGCGGTGGCCGCAGGCGGGCTATTCGCCAGGCGAGGTGGACCAGGTCGACCCCGCGAGGATGGGGGGGTTCGCGGTCGAGATCCGACCGGTCGCCAAGACCATCACCTACGTGTACGGCGACGGGTCGACGAGCGGCCCGACGACCTCCCTCGGTGGCCCCTACCCGAAGGGCGACATCACCAAGACCTACAGCCACGCCGGCACGTTCGCGGTCCGCGCGGACGTCGTCTACGGGGGACAGTTCCGGGTCAACCGCGGCCAGTGGGTCGACATCCCCGGCACCGTCACCATCCGCGGCGCATCGGAGACGCTCCAGGTCCGCACCGCCAAGGCTCGGCTCGTCACGCACTGAGGCGGCGCGCGACCATTCAGGGTCGCGCGACGCCCGGTACGTCGTCGACGAGCCGCCGAGGCGATCACCAGCTCGCCGTACGCCGCTGCCCGGCGGTCAGCCCGCCGTACGCCGCTGGGCGGCCCAGGCGAGCCGGATCGCCTCGCAGATCGCCAGCGCGTCGCCGTCGAGGTCCGCCTGCACCTTGAGGTGGCCCTCCCACCGGGGTGGGAGCCCGAACGTCTCGGGGTACGCATCGAGCAGCCGCTCGCGCTCGTCCCCGCCGAGGCGCACGAGGACCGTGCCGGGCTCGTCCTGACGCACCACCAACCGGTCGTCGACGTACCACGCCACCCGGCCGGGGTGACCCTTGCGCTTGCAGCCGGCGAGCGAGGTGGCGAACTCGTCGATCTCGTCAAGGGTCACGGCCCCATTCTCCCTGCCGCCGGCCTCACGCGCAGGGCGCAGGCGCCAGCCCTGGTGGCCGGCGCCTGCGCCCGCGTCCGCTGTCAGCCGATGACCTCCAGCGTGTGCGTGCCGGTCGTGGTGGGCACCGTGACCTCGGCGCCACGGTTGGTCGTCCGCACGGTGTAGTTGTGGACCGTCCTGCCGTCGAGCCGCACGGTCGAAGGAGTCGTCCCGCGGGGGAGTGTGTGCCCGATGACGACCTTGCCGGCGCCCACCGCACGCGGGGCGGTCAAGGTCGTGGTGTAGCTCGAGCCGTTGTGGGTCGCCGACACGTCGACGAAGCCACCACCGAGCCGAATCCGCTGCGCCGCAACGGAACTCTGGCCCGTCGGGACCTGCGGCACGACGTCGAGCCGACCGTGGCCGAGGTCGGGCGAGACGCCCAGCCACTGGTGCACGACCGCCCACGCGGTCCCGTAGTTGCCCCACGCCTGCATGAACATCGAGCGACACGTCCAGCAGCGGTCGATGTTCGCGCCCTGGTCCGGCGACGGGAAGATCTCGGGCATGGCACCCGGCTGCTCGTCCGGCGTGCCGCCCGTGGCGGGTTCGCCGAACATCGGCTCGGCCAGCGCGTGGGTGTACCGACCCTGCTGGTCCGGCCCGAGGCGGCCGTAGTTGCCTTCGCCGATGGACTGGATCGACGTCGTCAGGCCGAAGATGACCTTCTCGCCCTGACCGGTGGAGCCGCCACCGCAACCCGTGTGGAACAGCCCGCGGTTGAACGGCACCTCGCCGCTGTAGCAGGGGTCCTCGCGACCGGCGAGCGCGGCGTTGCCGTGGGCGAAGGGTGCGAGCCCGGGAACGGCCTCACCCTTCACGCGCAGCTCGGCCTCCATCGGCGTCTGCCCGATCCAGTGCTTCTGGAAGGACTGGACGTCGCCCGGATCGGTGAGCGAGTCGGCATACTGCGCAACGTTGTTGGCCCACCACGTCTGGTCGAAGCGGTCCTGTGCCTTGCGCGCCAGGTTGGTCGCCCACGCGAAGGTCGCGCCGTCGCCCTTCGACCGCGCCATGTCGGCGAGGTCGTACAGACCGCGGATGAAGTAGACCGTGTTGTCGAGCTTCTCCGGTCCCATGCCGCCGCGCTCGACGTTGCCGAGGCCCTCCGGCCAGCCGTCCTTGTCGGCGTCGAGGGTGCGCACGACGTAGCGCAGGTTGCGGTTCGCGAAGTCGTACATCTCGTCTCGGAACCCGTTGTCGCCGCTCCACCGCCACAGCAGCGCCACGGTGCTCGGGAACTTGACCGTCTCGTCGGTGTTGAAGTTGTACGACGTCGTCCCGTCGGCGTTCGTGGTCCGCGAGTCCTGCCCGAACCAGATCGAGCCGTCGGCGATCACCTCGTGGGTCACCACACCCGACCTGTTGTTGAGCAGGTCCGAGACGTCGCGCAACGCCCGCAGGTGCTCCTTGATGGGTTCGAACTGCCCCACCGCGACCGCCGCGAATGCCGTGTACTCGGCGTCGGTGCCGAAGATCCACGGGTAGTCCGGGAACCCGGCTCCGATCCACGTCGCCTTCGGGATCGTGCCCGAAGGAGGCGGGAACTGCTTGCCCTGGTTGGTCCAGCGGATGTTGAGGTCGGTCGCGGTCTGGGTCTGGTCGGCGAGGTTCTGCTTGCCCCACTCGACTGCGTCCTGCACCAGGCGGTCGCCCGGCAGCGACACCCGGGTCATGTCCCCGAGCTGCTGGCGTCCGCCGACCTTGGCCGCGAGCTGCGACGCAGGGTCGGCCAGGGCCTTGGTGAGCTCGCTCTTCGCGGTCGGCAGGCCCTGGTCCGAGCCGGCCACGGCCAGCCACACGGTGGTCGACCCGCCGGCCGGCAGGCTCACGGCATACGTGAGCCWGCCACCGGTCCCACGGCCGAACGGGCCGTCATCGCACTCGGACGGCTTCGGGGACGCCGGGGCACCCGGCTCGGTGCCGGTGCAGCGGTTGCCGTCCTCCGGCCCCCAGAACTGGTCGCCGGTCGCCCCGGTCGCGGGCTGGGCAGACGAGCCGACCACCGCCGCGTAGTCGTGGGCGGGCGCGCCGGGAAGGGCGCCCTGGTCGGTGAAGGTCAACCGTTGACCGTCGAACCCACCGGTGTCGGGCAGGTTGTCGCTGGCGTTCGGCGTGACCCCGCTGAAGCCCCACGGGTACTGGCCCATCAGCTCGGAGTGCGCGTCGACCGACAGGGTGGCGGTCCTCGCGGCGCCGGGGTTGGTGAGCGTGAGCCCGAAGAGCGCGGCCCTCGTGTTGTCGGGGACGAAGTCGGTCCGGGCGACCTTGAGGCCGGCGGTGTCAGGGAGGTCGTACTTCGTGTAGCCCCAGCCGCTGGTGAACTTCGTGGCCGGACCCACCCACTGGCCGTCGAGGCCGAACCACACGCCGTCGACCATCTTCATCGGGGCGGTCCAGACACCGCCCATCTCGCCCGTGATGTGCCAGCCGTTCGCGTAGAACCTGCCGTTCTCGAACCCGAGCACCTGGGCACGGGTTCCGGCTGCGACGGAGCGGCGGTCCGCGAGCCGCGTCGTCACGGACAGCTCGCCGGGAGTGGCATCGGCCGCTGCCCCCACGGCGCTCGGTGTGGCGGCGGCCGGCACCTGGGCGGCCATCGGGGTGAGCAGTGCGAGGGCGCTGGTGGCGACTGCACTGATGGCGACAGGGAGCTTGCGAGACATCGACGTCCTCCAAACCCAGGGGGCTCACGACGCCGACGGCGTTGTCAGGCGTCGCGATCCGGAGGTCCCGGCAACCGCTCCATGGCGAATGACCTGGAATGTCCGGACTTGTGGACGCTACACCCGAGGATCAGGGGCGGCAACGGCGAGAACGTCCTCAGGCCAGCTCGGTCTCGAGGGCGCCCAGGAGCAGCACGGCGTTCATCCGGCTGAGCAGGTCGTCTGCTCGGCGGGCCACCCGCGCGCTGTGGTGCACAGCCGACTGGCCGACGCACATCCGCGTGGTCTCACCGGAGGCGAGGTGGGAGCCGCAGCGGCACCACGCGACGGTGACGTGGGGTTCGTGTGGGGAGGACACGAAGCAGGACGCTAGGCCTCGGCGACGCCCCTGTGACCGCCTTCGCGGCCGGCTGGCCCGTTCGGGTGAGCCAACGGTGACCGAACGGGGTCGCACGCCTCCGCTGCCGCCGCCACGCACCGCAGGCGCAGGGCTACGCTGCCGCCATGGCTTACGAGTACAAGGTGGTCCAGGTCCGTGAGGGCCTGATCGGGGGCAAGGTGTCGGCCGGCAAGATCGAGAGCACGCTCAACGAGTGGGCCGCGAAGGGGTGGCAGCTCAAGGCGATCACGGCCGTCGAGGTGAAGGGCCGGATCGGCCCCGGGGGCACCGAGGGCGTCATCGTGACGTTCGAACGCCAGGTCTCCTGACTGGCCTCGTCCCGACGCCAACCGGGTCATCTGGGCGTAAGCCGTCGTCCCCGAACGGAAAACCGCTGTTCCGCGCCCACTGCCCAGTGGGTGGACCGGGCCGAACGGCTGAGGAGATTCGTTCGGGGCGCTTGGAATACTTGAGGAGTGTTGGGGAGGGAGTTCTCGCGTGTCCTGCGTTCCGCGCAGGCCGGCGACGAGCGAGCCTTCGTCCAGCTCTGGCGGGACTCCAACCCTGCGATGGTCCGCTACCTGCGCGTCGTCGGGGTCGACGACGCGTACGACGGTGCGTGCGAGGGCTGGATCACGGTCGTCCGGGGCCTGCCCGGCTTCAAGGGCGACGAGACCGCGTGGCGAGTGTGGCTGCTCGCCTGCGTGCGGATGCGCGCCGAGGAGGGGTCCCAGCGCCGCAGCTGGGGCCAGGCCAGGCCGGGACCCGGGGGCACGACCCCTGACGATCTCCAGGTCGACAACCTCGACGACGGCGAGGGCCAGGACCCCGAGAGCCGCGGGGTCAACGACACCATCGCGGCGATCCGGGCCCTGCCGCTCGGGCAGGGCGAGATCGTCATGCTGCGCCTCGCCGCAGAGCTCCCGGTGGGAGCGGTGGCCGACATCGTCGGTGCCGACGCCGCCGCCGTCAGGCGCGCCGAAGAGCGTGGCATCGAGCGCCTGGGAGCCGACCGCGAGCTGGTTGCGTGGTCGCTGGCCGCGCCGCCGATGCCGGCCGAGCTCGCCGACGAGCGAGTGGCGCTCGGAGCGTTCCGCGCCATGCCGAAGTCCACCCGGCAGTCCGCCTCGCGGGCCACGATCCTCACGCTCGGCACCTCCCTCGACAAGCAGTCGGGGCGCCGCGAGCTGCCCGACGCCGAGGTGGTGAGCATCAAGGCGCCGCTCACCCGCCACGGCGAGCGTGCCGGCCGCCCCGCACGCGCGGGGGTCGCGGTCGACGGTCACGCGCTGGCCCGTGTGAGCCCTCTCCACGAGACCCGCGCGTCCAGGCGGGCCGCCGCTCGCACTGCCGCCGGCCACGCGCCGGGAGGCAGGACCGCCGGTCGCACCGGCACTGCCACGCTCTGGGCAGGTCACTCGCGCGCCGCGGTCGTCGGCATCGTCGCGGTCTCGGCCTCGGTGATGTCACTCAGCGGCATCAGCGCGGCCGCGTTCGTCGGTGTGCTGCCCGACGGCCCGCAGCAGGCGATGCACGACCTGCTCGGGGCGCCGGCACCGACCCGTTCCGGGAGTTCCGACAGGACAGCTGGAGGGACCGGCGACGGGACCGACGGGACCCGCGGGGGCACCCCGGTCGGCCCAGCCGCCACCAGCAGCGCCGCTCGCGGGCTGTGCCAGGCGTGGGCGGCCGACAAGGCCAAGGGCACCGCCCGCGACACGTCGGTCGCCTTCCGGAACGTCGCTGCCGCAGCGGGAGGTGCCGACCGGGTCGACGCCTACTGCCGGGTCGCGGCGACTCCCGCACCCGTGCCCACCAAGACCCCCAACGCCCACGCGCCGACGGCCAAGCCCACCAGGACGCCGGCAACCCACACCCCGACCCCGCACACCCCCAACTCGCCGACGAAGACGAGCAAGACGGCCACCCCGAACTCGCCCAGCAGGACGAGCAAGGCGGCCAACCCGAACTCCCCGACCAGTGACTCGAAGGGCAGGAGCGGGCAGAACGCGACGACCTCGTCGACCCAGTCGTCGCCCGGCGCAGTCCAGCAGTCGGCACCCGACGTCGTGTCGACCGCGCCGAGCTCGCTCGGCTCGGTGTCCGAGGGCTCCAAGGGTGCACGGGGCGCTGGATCGCCGACGCGCTGACCGGCTCCCGCACCTCGCCGGCTGCCTGCTCGCCGTGCTCGCGTAGGCTTCCCGCCGTGCTCTACCCCCTCACCGTGGCCGTGTTCGTCACCGCCGTGGCGCTCACCGTGGTCGCGGGCTGGTATGCCGTGCGTGAGCGCCTGATCGATGACCGCCTGCTGCTCGTCGCAGTGCTGCTCGAGGTCGGCCTGCTCGTCCAGCTGGTCGTTGCCCTCGCCCACGTCGGCGACGTCACCGGGGGAGACGACGAGAAGGCGACGTTCGCGGCATACGCGATCACGCTGCCGTTCGTGCCGCCGGCGGCAACGTTCCTGGCCCTCAAGGAGAAGACCCGCTGGGCCATGGGCGTCGTGGCGGTCGGGGCCTTCGGCGCCGCGGTGATGACGGCGCGTCTGCAGCAGATCTGGAACCTCGGTGGCTGACGCCAAGGGCACCGGGCCCGGCTCGACGGGCTCGACCCGGCCGACCCGCTCGGGTCCGGGGATCGTGCTCGTCGCGCTCTACGGTCTGCTCGCCCTGGCCGCGACCGGGCGCTCGGTCCTGCAGATCAGCGAGTACTTCTCGCGCGCCCCGCTGGCCTACGTCCTGTCGGCCCTGGCCGCCGTGATCTACGTGGTCGCCACGGTCGCGCTCGCCCGCGGCGGCAGGACGTCGCGTCGCGTCGCGCTCGCCGCGATCTCGACCGAGCTCGCCGGCGTGTTGCTCGTCGGACTGGCCTCCTACGTGTTCCCCGACGCGTTCCCCGACAAGACCGTCTGGTCGCACTTCGGGTCGGGGTACGGCTTCGTGCCGCTGGTCCTGCCGGTGCTCGGCCTCTGGTGGCTGCGCCGGACCGCGGACCGCGACCAGTCGCGCTAGTCAGCGCGGCTCGCCGCCGTCGTCAGCGAGGTGGGCTCAGACCGGCTCGAGGACGAACACGGGGATGAGCCGGTGCGTCTTGGTCTGGTAGTCCGCGTACGGCGGGAAGGCCGCCACGCACCGCTCCCACCACTGCTCGCGCTCGGCCCCGCTGAGCTCGCGCGCACGCACGGTCCAGGTCCGGTCGTCGTCCTGCAGGTCGAGGACGGGGTTCTTGCGGACGTTGGCGTACCACTTCGGGTGCTCGGGGGCGCCGCCCTGGCTGGCGACGGCGGCGTAGACGCCCTCGTGCTCGACGCGCATGAGGGGCACCTTGCGGACCTTGCCGGAGACGCCGAGCATCGTGAGCAGCACGACGTGGCGGTTCTGGATCGAGACGGCCCGGGTCGTGCCCTCGGCCTCGATGCGCTCCACCTGGTCACGGACCCACGGTGTGGTGGAAGGGACGTACTCACCTGCAACGGTCATGGCCCCAGCAGATCATGGCGCCATCCGACCCGGCCATTCGGGGCTGTGGACAACCGATCGGGCGCTCGAGCCTTCCTGCCTAGCCTGAGCGCATGACGCGGGTCAGGGTGGACGCAGACGCGGTCGGGGCACTCGGCGCGGCCGTCACCGGTCTCGCGCTGGAGCTGCGCGACTGTGCCGTCGCCGCGAGTGAGGGGTCGTGGGCGGTGGGGAGCGGGGCGACAGCGAGGGCGCTGAGCGAGGTGCTGGGCGACTTCGAGCACCAGCGCCTCGTGCTGGGTCGCCACCTCGACGAGCTGGGCCGCCTCGCGCGACTGGCGGGCGCCATGTACGCCGACGTCGAGACCGGCACGACGACGTCGATGGTGGGCGGGTCCTGGTGAGCGCCGCGGGCCTCGAGCCCCTCGCGGGCGACCCCGACACGGTGCTGGCGCTCGCGGCCCGGTTGCGTGGGCAGGCGGCCAGACTGGAGTCCCTGGCGCGGGTGCTCGAGTCGCTCGTCGCCGGGGGAGAGGCGACGTGGCAGAGCCCAGGTGGGGCCGCGTTCACGGACAGGGCTGCCGCGGTCGTGCCACCCCTGCGTCGCATCGGGACGCGGTATGCCGTGGCGGCGTCGGTGCTGGTCGGCCTCGCCGACGAGCTGCGCGGCTGCCAGGTCGCGGTGGCGCGCGCGGTGTCCGAG
>NZ_JBFUEO010000048.1:0-21930 GCF_056403935.1 Pedococcus sp. P2_E4
GCCGTGGTCTGCCCGGTGGTCGGTGCCGCCGCCCGCGTCGTCGCCCGGCTCGTCGCGGTCGGGCTCGAGGTCACCGACACCGGGGGAACCGTGCCCGAGCCCCCCGAGGTCAAGGACCCCCAGGCCTGGGCGCCGAGGATGGCGACAGCCGCCGCGAGCAGGGCCGCGAGCAGCACCACGCCGATGGGGCGCGGCCTGGCCGGCGGCGGACCGTCAGGCGCCGCCGGGGCGCGGTGGGGGGTCCAGTGCTGACCGTCCCAGTACCGCTGGGTCGACGGACGCTCGGGGTCGGGATACCAACCGGCGGGCGGCAGCGGACTCACGGATCTCCTCGGCACTGGCAGGACGGACACAACGGACAGGTCACCGGGAGGCTAGTGCTCCGTGGGGCCACGCGGATCGGATCGCCCGCCCACTCCGACGAACGGGCCATGGCCACCCGCGGTGAACGTGCGATGAGCTCGGTTCGCGGGTGCCCCCAGCGCGGGCCAGGCAGGTCGCGCCCGGGGTGGCTGCCCGACAGGCCGCGCGTCACCGGCGAGCGCGTTGCGCGTCCTCTGGGTAGACGACCACGGGAGGACCACCACATGGCCAGGGACGAACGCCGCCGCAAGAGGCGCGGCGCCATCATCGCGACTCTCCTGTCCGCGCTCCTCGGCGCCGGGGCTGCCACCGCAGCCGTCGTCACCGTGGTGCAGCTCGAGACGCCGGACGACCAGAGCGCCGTGCTCCAGGGTCCCGCAGACACCGTCGACCCGGGGACGGTCATCCCCTACGGCGGCTGACCCCCCGACGAGGGCCCCGACCGCGAGGTCGGGGCCCTCGGTTTGTCCGTATGGCGCACCCGTTGCCCGCGCCATGTGGTTTCGCCGCCTGCCCGAGCGGGGTTGCGACGTCCGGTAGGACTCGGGTTGAAGCGCCTCGTCAGCGCCTGATGAGTCGTTGGATCCAGACACCCGTGATGAGGGCGACAGTCGTCGCCATCGCCCCGGCCGCAACCAGCCCGACCAGGACGGCCACGAGCGGTCGCTGTCCGGGATGCCACAGCGGGGTGGCAATGAGCATGAACGCGACCAKTCCGGCCAACCAGGCGGCCGCTGTGGTCAGAATCCATGTCCAAGCCCTACGGACGGGTCGGCGCAGCTCCAGCCACTGGGCGACGCCGATGGAGGCGAGCAGGACGATGGTGGCAAGGGTGCCGGCCAGCACAACCGGCAGGCGCGGCGCGTGCAGCAGCCAGGGCCCCAACTCGGACGGAAGCATGCCGACCGTGTAGGCCAAGGCGGCCGCGAGCGCCGTCAGAAGAGCGAACCGCGCCGAGCGGAGCCCGGGGAGAGAAGGAGCCAGCGCATGGGCTTGAGCGGCTCCGAGCATGAGGCCCTCCACGCTTCCCGCCGCAACAACCGTCGGTACGGCTACGGCGGATGACCACCTCGCGCTGACCACTCCGAGGACGGCCGGCGCGACGAAGCCAACCATCTCTCCCCCGAGGGTCCAGACCACCCACCTACGGAGCAGGGGGTCAGGCAGCTGGGGTGCAGAGATCAGCACGGAGCCATCCAGCCCGACGACTTCTCCCGAGGACAGGGGGAGGTGCACGGTGGAGTCCTTCGCTGTGTGGTTCGTGCAGTGCGATGCCTTCCTGCCAGCCTTCGGCTCTCGAGGCCACTCGCACAGAGCACTACGTCCCACGCTGGCTTGCTCTCCGGGGCTCCACTCATTGCTTGCGCAGGAGTGCGGGGAGGCTTGGCGGCCACAGCGGGACGTTCGCCTCTGTCGGCTGCAGCGGTCGTGGACCAGCGTCGACCAATGGCTGAGATCCCCGTCCACACACCACCTCACCGAACCAACGGAGCCGCCAAGGCTGCAGGCCTGATGAACAGCCTCGCCAATCGGTTGCTGATACCGATACTCAGCAGCAGCTCCGGTGGACCGCTCGGGCGTCGGTTGGCGTTGGTGGACTATCTGGGGCGCCGAACCGGTCAGCACCACCAGCTCGTCGCGATGTACGTCATCGAAGGACCGACCGTACAGATCACGGTGGGCATGCCGGAGCACAAGACGTGGTGGCGCAACTTCGAGTCGCCGCATCCACTCCAGCTGCGACTGGCCGGTGTCGACCACGACGCCATGGCGCACGTGGTGCACGACCAGGGCCACGTCAGGGTCGTCGTCCAGCTCATACCGGACCAGCAACAGGCACGGGCAGAGGCGGAGGCAGAGGCAGCACTGTGAGGGGCCGCGAACCCCGAGCCCGCCCCGCGGGTGATCGCGCCGCGAAGCGGAACAGCCACAGGCGCACGCGTCTCGTCACGACGAAGGCCCCCGACCGTGAGGTCGGGGGCCTTCGTTTTCCGCGTGCGCAAGGGGGGATTTGAACCCCCACGCCCTTTCGGACACTGCGACCTGAACGCAGCGCGTCTGCCGTTCCGCCACTTGCGCGTGGACGGCCAATTGTGGCGTACCGCCCCCACGATCTCCAAACCGGGCCTGCGCGGGCGTGGCCGGACCTCGCGGACCCGGCCACACGGCATACCGTGACCCACCGCGCCAGCCCTCGGGGGCGTCAGCACGGATCCGACGGCGCGCGTGACCGGTGCACCCAGTCCAGCCCGTTACGATCGGGTGCCGGACCAGATGAGGAGGAGCGGGCAGTGGGACTGTTCGACCGTGTTGAGCAGCGCCTCGAGCGCGCCGTCAACGGTGCCTTCGCGCGTGCCTTCAAGTCCGAGGTCCAGCCGGTCGAGATCGCGAGCGCGATCCGCCGCGCCATGGACGACCGGGCCGCCGTGCTCGGCCAGGGGCGCACCATCGTGCCCAACCTGTTCACCATCGAGCTGTCCGACACCGACTACGAGCGCCTCTCCGGCTACGACGAGGAGCTCGAGGAGGAGCTCATCGCCGCCGCGCAGGAGCACGCCGAGTCCCAGCGCTACCAGCCCGGCGGGCCCCTCCAGGTCAACTTCACCAGCGCCAACGACCTCGAGACCGGCGTCTTCCGGCTGCGCACCTCGACCGCTCGTCGCCCCGGTGCCACCCCGGGCCGCCGTGACGCAGGCGATGGCGGCGCGCCCGCCCCGAGCCCCGCAGCACCGCCCGCGCCGGTCCCGGTACCTCGGCCCACCGACGACGCGCTGGAGGCCACCCAGCGTCAGGCCCCGATCTCGCCGCCCCCGCCCCGGCGGGTCAACCCCGCCGACCGGCCTTGGCTCGACGTCGACGGCGAGCGCTACCCGCTGATGGGCGCCATGACCGTCCTCGGGCGCGACGACTCGGCCGACATCATCCTCGACGACCCCGGCATCTCCCGCCGCCACAGCGAGATCCGCGTGACCACCGACGGGCCCCACCTCGTCGCCAGCATCCGTGACATGGGCTCGACCAACGGCACGTTCGTCAACAGCGAGCGGATCAGCAGCCAGCGCCTGTCCGACGGCGACCGGATCACGGTGGGGCGCACGTCCGTCGTCTTCCGCGCCGGTCGGCGGTGAGCACCACCCATGAGTGAGCTCACCCTGACCGTCATCCGTCTCGGCCTGCTGGCCCTCCTGTGGATCTTCGTCTTCAGCGTGGTCGGCGTCCTGCGCGGTGACATCTACGGCACGCGCGTCGTGAGCCGCACGCCGCGCAAGCCCGCCCCCGCACCCCAGCGCGCCCCGGCGACCCCGCCCGGTCAGCCGGCCGTGGCACCGCCCAAGCGCAAGCGCCAGCCACACTCGTCCGCTCCCCAGTCGCTCGTCGTGACCGCAGGCACACTCACCGGCACCAGCCTCCCGCTGCGCGAGTCGGGCACCGTGATCGGCCGCAACCCCGAGTGCGCGCTCGTCCTCGACGACGACTTCGCCAGCGGCCGGCACGCGCGGATCTTCCACCGCGAGGGTGCGTGGTTCGTCGAGGACCTCGGGTCCACGAACGGCACGTTCCTGGGCAACGAGCGCCTGACCAACCCGGTGCGGGTCGAGGCCGGCAGCACGCTGCGCATCGGCAAGACCGTCATCGAGCTGCGGCGATAGGCCCATTGACGATGCCCTTCTCGTTCCAGTACGCCGCCCGTTCCGACGTGGGCATGGTCCGGTCGGAGAACCAGGACTCCGGGTATGCCGGGCCTCGCCTGCTCGCGATGGCCGACGGCATGGGCGGCCACGCCGGTGGGGACATCGCGTCGTCCGTGGTGATCGGGGCCCTCGTCGACCTCGACGGCGAGGCCCTCGGCAGCGCCGAGGCGAGCAAGGCCCTGCTGCAGCGCATCGAGTCCGCCAACCGCGAGCTCGCGGAGATGGTCAAGGCCGACCCGTCGCTGCACGGCATGGGCACCACGCTCATCGCGATCCTGCGCTCCCAGAACAAGCTCGTGCTCGCCCACATCGGCGACTCGCGGGCGTTCCTCGGACGCGACGGCACGCTGACCCAGATCACCAAGGACCACTCGTTCGTCCAGAGCCTGGTCGACGAGGGCCGGATCACGGCCGACGAGGCCATCGGCCACCCCCAGCGCTCCCTGGTCACCCGGGTCCTCACCGGTCAGGACGACGACGAGCCCGACCTGACCGTGCGCGAGGCCCGGGTCGGCGACCGCTACCTCATCGCGTCCGACGGGCTGACCGACTACGTCGCCGCCGACACCATCTCCGACATCGTCACAGCCGGCGAGACGCCTGCCCGCACGGCCGACCGCCTCGTCGAGCTGGCCCTCAAGGCCGGCGCGCCCGACAACGTCACCATCGTCATCGGTGACGTGGTCGATGCCAGCAAGTCCGGCGGCTCGTCGTCGCAGCCCCAGGTCGTCGGTGCCGCCGCCGCCCACTCGAAGGGCACGCGCCCCATCCCGGTCACGCCGGCAGCCAAGGCCGCCGCCCTGACCCGCGAGGCCAACGGCACCGAGGACGACGAGGTGACCCTCGCCGAGGAGGGCAGCACGTCCGGCCCCGGGCGCTGGCTACGCCGGGCCGCCCTCGCCCTGGTCGCCGTCATCATCGTCGGCGGTGGCACGTATGCCGCGTACGTCTGGTCCCAGCGCCAGTACTTCGTCGGCCAGCACTCGGGCAAGGTCGCTGTCTACCAAGGGATCTCGCAAGACGTGGGGCCGGTGAAGCTGTCCCACGTCGAGCAGGAGAGCGAGGTCGCCCTCGACGACCTGCCCGACTTCTACCGCGCCAAGGTCGAGGCGACCGTGGCGTCCGACAGCCTCAAGGACGCCCAGGCCCTCGTCGAGCAGCTGCGCCTCGAGGCCAGCCGCTGCGCCGTCCGCAAGGCCACCGGCGACACCTGCAGCACCGACGGCACGCCGACCCCAGAGCCGGAGCCCACCACCAGCACCCCCACCACCAGCACCCCCTCCACCACCACGGCGGCCACGGCGTCGACGACCGGCTGACATGACGACGGTCTCAAGCCTGCGCCCCCGCACCCGACGCAACGTCGAGCTGGTCCTGCTCCTGATCGCCGTCGCGATCGTCGTGCTCGCCTACGTCAACGTCGGCCTCGCGACCTCCGGGTCCTTCCCGCCCGGCCTCATCAGCCAGGGCCTGGGGCTGCTCGCGATCTCCCTCGCGTTCCACCTGCTCCTGCGCTGGAAGGCCGCCTACGCCGACCCGCTGCTGCTCCCGATCGTCACCCTGCTCAACGGGTTGGGCCTGGTGATGATCCACCGGCTCGACATCGCCAAGGGCCGCGACATCAGCGGGGGCCTGGCCCTCAAGCAGCTCGTCTGGAGCGCCCTCGCCGTCGCCATCGCCGCCGGGGTCCTGTGGGTGCTGCACGACCACCGCACCCTGCGCCGCTTCACCTTCACGGCGGCGGTCGTCGGGTTCGTGCTGCTGATCCTGCCGCTGGTGCCCGGCATCGGTCGCTCGGTCTACGGCTCGCGCATCTGGATCGGGCTGGGGCCGTTCACGTTCCAGCCCGGCGAGGTCGCCAAGATCGCGTTGGCCGTGTTCTTCGCCGGCTACCTCGTGCAGACCCGGGACGCGCTGTCACTGGCCGGCCGCAAGGTGCTCGGCCTCACCCTGCCGCGCGGTCGTGACCTCGGGCCGATCCTCGTCGCCTGGGTCCTCAGCCTCGGGGTGCTCGTGTTCGAGACCGACCTCGGCTCATCCCTGCTCCTGTTCGGGCTGTTCGTGGCGATGCTCTACGTCGCCACCGAGCGCACCTCGTGGATCGCGATCGGCCTGTCGCTGTTCTGCGCCGGCGCCTACGTCGCCTTCCTGCTGTTCGGGCACGTGCAGGCGCGCGTCCACCTCTGGCTCGACCCGTTCGCCTCCGGGCAGTCCGACCAGATCGCCAAGGGCCTGATGGGTATGGCGTCGGGTGGGCTCCTCGGCACGGGCCTGGGTCGCGGTCGCCCGGACCTCACGTACTTCGCCGAGTCGGACTTCATCATCCCCAGCTTCGGCGAGGAGATGGGCCTGGTCGGGCTGTTCGCGATCCTCGTGCTCTACGTCCTGCTGGTCGAGCGCGGCCTGCGCACCGCCCTCGGGGTACGCGACGGCTTCGGCAAGCTGCTGGCGGCCGGGCTGTCGTTCTCGGTCGCGCTGCAGTGCTTCGTCGTCGTCGGTGGCGTCACGCGGGTCATCCCCCTCACCGGCCTGACCATGCCGTTCCTGTCCTACGGAGGATCCTCCCTGCTCGCCAACTGGTCGCTCGTCGCCATCCTGCTGCGGATCAGCGACCAGGCCCGTCGCCCCGTCGCCGACCTGCCCGAGGGCCCCAGCGCCGCGGGTGAGGCCAAGACCGAGCTGGTGGCGGTCCGGTGAACGCCCCCATCCGCCGCCTCGCCGGCGTCGTCGCCGTGCTGTTCAGCGCGCTGCTCGTCGCCTCCACCTGGATCCAGTTCGTGCAGGCCAAGGAGCTGCAGGAGCGTCCCGACAACCGGCGCACGCTGCTGGCCAACTACGCCCGCGAGCGCGGTCAAATCCTCGTCGGGGGCACCCCGATCGCGAAGTCCACCGCCACCAAGGACGAGCTCAAGTGGCTGCGCACCTACCCGCAAGGCCAGCTCTACTCGCACGTCACCGGGTTCTACTCGTTCACGTACGGAGCAGGCGGCGGCGTCGAGGGTGCCGAGGACCCGCTGCTCTCGGGCTCGTCCGACAAGCTGTTCTACCGCCGGGTCTCCGACATGCTCACCGGCAAGACCCAGACGGGCGCCAGCCTCGAGCTCACGATCAACCCCGCCGCCCAGAAGGCCGCCGACAAGGCCCTCGGTGACCAGCGCGGCGCGGTCGTGGCCCTGGACCCGGCCACCGGTGAGATCCTCGCGATGGTCAGCCACCCGGCATACAACCCCTCGGTGCTGAGCAACCACGACAGCTCCAAGGTGGCCGCGGCCTGGAAGGACCTCAACGCCGACGGCGAGCGCCCCATGGTCAACCGGTCGATCGCCGGCGACCTCTACCCGCCCGGCTCGACGTTCAAGATCGTGACCGCGGCGGCGGCGCTGGAGTCCGGCAAGTTCACCGAGGAGTCGGTCATCCCGGGCCCGGCCACGCTCGACCTCCCGCAGACCAGCGTCGGGCTGCCCAACGATGACAAGCGCGCCTGCGGCCCGGACAACAAGACGACACTCACCCACGCACTCGAGATCTCCTGCAACACCGCCTTCGGATGGCTCGGGATGGAGCTCGGCACCAAGGACTTCCTCGCCCAGGCCGCGAAGTTCGGCGTCGGCGACCGGCTCAGCGTTCCGATGACGGTCACCCCCAGCCGAATCCCCAGCGCGCTCGACAAGCCGCAGCTCGCACAGTCGGCGATCGGCCAGCGTGACGTTCAGGTGACCCCGATGCAGGTCGCCATGATCTCGGCAGCCGTGGCCAACGACGGCGTGATCATGCGGCCCCACCTCGTCCGCAAGGTGACCTCGTCCGACCTCGAGGTCATCGACGAGCCGGGTCCCGAGCAGCTGTCGCAGGCGATCTCGGCCGACACCGCGAGCGCGCTCACCCGGATGATGCAGGCCGTCGTCCGCAGCGGCACGGGCACCGCGGCGCAGATCAGCGGCGTCAGCGTGGCCGGCAAGACCGGCACCGCCCAGCACGGCGACGGCGAGGCGCCGCACGCCTGGTTCACCGGCTTCGCCCCCGCGGACGGCAAGGCCCGCGTCGCGGTTGCCGTGGTCGTGGAGGACGGCGGCAGCCTCGGCAACGAGGCCGTCGGCGGACGCGTCGCCGCGCCGATCGCCAAGGCCGTCATGCAGGCGGTGCTCGGCTCATGACGCTCACGCAGGGACACCTCCTCTCGGGCCGGTACCGGCTCGACGAACCGATCGCCAGCGGTGGCATGGGCACGGTGTGGCGCGCCACGGACGAGCTGCTCGGGCGACGGGTCGCCGTCAAGGTCCTGCACGCCGGGGGCGCCACCGGCGAGGGTGCTGCTCCCGCGGCCACACTGGCCGAGGCTGGGGCCGGGGACGGGGCCGGAACGGGGGCCGGGGCCGCCCAGGCTGGGGACTTCCGCGCGCGGTTCCGCGCCGAGGCCCGCAGCAGCGCGGCCCTCGCGCACCCCAACATCGCCACCGTCTTCGACTTCGGCGACGACGACGACCACCCCTACCTGGTCATGGAGCTCGTCGAGGGCCGCTCCCTCGCGCAGGTCCTGGCCGAGCGCGGTGCCCTGCCCGCCGACGAGGTCGCGTCCATCATCGGCCAGGCAGCACTCGCCCTGCAGATCGCGCATACCGCCGGCGTCATCCACCGCGACGTCAAGCCCGCGAACATCATGCTGACCGCCTCGGGCCTCGTGAAGCTCACCGACTTCGGCATCGCCCGGGTCGCGGCGGCCTCCGGCCTGACCCGCACCGGCGAGGTGCTCGGGACCCCGCACTACCTCTCGCCCGAGCAGGCCCAGGGCGAGCCGGCGACCGCGGCCAGCGACATCTACGCCCTCGGGGTCGTCGGACATGAGCTGCTCACCGGGAGCAGGCCGTTCCACGGCGAGTCGATGGTCGCGACGGCCCTGGCGCACGTCACCCAGGCGGCTCCCGAGCTGCCCGAGTCCGTGCCGGAGCCGCTGCGCTCGGCCGTCATGACAGCCCTCGCCAAGGAGCCGTCCGCCCGTCCCGGCAGCGGTGGTGCACTGGCCGCCATGCTCGGTATGCCGGTCGGCCCGGTGACGCCCCAGACCGGTCTGGGCGGGGCCGGGTCACCGTCCTTCGGCACCGTGGCCCCCGGCACCCAGCTCCTCGGTACCGAGGTCGTTGGCACGGACGCGACCCCGACAAAGGCGACCGGCACCGAAGCGACCGGCACCGAAGCGACCGGCACCGGAGCGGCGGGGCGCAGCGGACCGGCGCCCACCGCCATACTCGCCGTGCCCCGCTCGGACGCGCGCGGCCCCTCGACGCACTCCGAACCCGACTCCGGTCGCGCCGGACGTCGCCCGTGGTGGCTCGTGCCGGTGGGCGCCGCGGGAGTCGTCCTCGCCATCGTCGTCGCGGCCATGTCCCTCGGCGGGGGCGACGACCCGAAGTCCCCGTCGACGCAACCCACCACTCCCGTGACCAGCCGGGCCTCCGCGCCCACCACCTCGACCACCACGACCACTACGGCCGCGACGTCGGCCACGACATCGCCAGTGCCCGCCCACAAGCCCGCCACGGGCAAGGGGCAGGGCAAGGGGGGCAAGAAGAAGTGACGACACCGCTCCTGCTCGGAGGCCGCTACGAGGTCGGGGACCTGCTCGGTCGCGGCGGCATGGCCGAGGTGCACCTCGGCCATGACACGCGGCTGTCCCGACCTGTCGCGATCAAGATGCTGCGCACGGACCTGGCGCGCGACTCGTCGTTCATCAACCGGTTCCGTCGCGAGGCCCAGTCGGCCGCCGGACTCAACCACGCCGCGATCGTCGCCGTCTACGACTCCGGCGAGGACCACGTGACCGAGGCGGGTGGGGCGATCGTGCCGATCCCCTACATCGTCATGGAGTACGTCCAGGGCCAGACCCTGCGCGAGCTCCTCAACGACCGGTCGCCGCTCGAGCCGGTCGAGGCGGCCCGGATCACCGAGGGCATCCTCGACGCGCTGGCCTACAGCCATCGCATGGGGATCGTGCACCGTGACATCAAGCCGGCGAACGTCATGATCGGCGAGCGCGGCGAGATCAAGGTGATGGACTTCGGCATCGCCCGCGCGATCGCCGACGCCAACGCGACGATGACCCAGACCCAGGCCGTCATCGGGACGGCCCAGTACCTCTCACCCGAGCAGGCCCAGGGCCACCACGTCGACGCGCGCTCCGACCTGTACTCGACCGGGTGCCTGCTCTTCGAGCTGCTCACCGGTCGCCCGCCGTTCCAGGGCGACTCGCCCGTGGCGATCGCCTACCAGCACGTCGGCGAGGCGCCGCCGCGTCCGTCGTCGTTCAACCCCGCCGTGCCCCCCGCCCTCGACGCGGTGGTCCTGCACGCGCTGAGCAAGGACCGCGAGGCCCGGTACCAGGACGCCACGGCCTTCCGTGCCGACCTGCAGGCCGCGCGGCTCGGGCGCCCGATCAGTGACGCCGCCCGGGGCACCGCCCAGCGCAGCAGTGGTGGGCCCACGATGGCGATCCCGGCGCCGGGTTCCGCTGCGGCAGCCGCGACGGTCCTGGTGGCCCAGGGACACGCCGGGCTGGACCCCCGCGACCCCAGCGGCGTCCCGGGCAACACCGCCACCCTGCCGGCCATCGGGCACGACCCCGACGAGGACGAGCCGCGCAGGCGGCGGGGGTTCGCGTACGTCCTGCTGGTTCTGGCGGTGGTCGGGGCGATGGCCCTGCTCGGCCTGGCTGGCAAGTCCTTGCTCGACCGGCCCAATACCGCGGCTCAGCAGGTGACCGTCCCCACGGTGGTCGACCTGCCCGAGGCCACGGCCTCGGCGGCGATCCGCAAGGTCGGGCTCGTCCCGCAGATCTCACAGGTCAACAGCACCAAGGAGATCGGCACCGTCGTCGAGCAGAGCCCGGGCGGTGGTGAGAGCGCCGCGGCGGGCTCCACCGTGTCGCTCAGCATCTCCAGCGGTCCCGACAGCGTCACCGTCCCGGACCTGCACGGGTACTCCCAGCAGGAGGCCAAGGCGACACTCGACAACCTCGGGCTCAGGATCGGGTCGAACAGGGCGGAGGACAACACCGACGTCGACAAGGGCAAGGTGACCAAGACCGATCCCGCCTCGGGCCAGGAGATCCCCGTGGGCAGCTCGGTCACGCTCTACTTGTCCAGCGGGCTCGCCGAGGTGCCTGCGGTGACCGGCAAGACGCGCAACGCGGCCGCGGACGAGCTCGGCGCGGCGGGCTTCGAGACCAAGACGGTCTACGAGGACAGCACCGAGGCCGAGGGCACCGTCATCAAGCAGAGCGTCAAGGCCGGCACCAAGGCGGAGTACGGCTCCGAGGTCACGATCACGGTTGCCAAGCCCAAGGCGCCGACCCCGACCACCACGACGACGACCACGCCGCCGCCCACCGCGACGACCCTGCCCACCATCCCGGTCACCCCCACGACAGGGACGACTCCCTAGCAGTGGGGGGCCGCCTGCGTGGGTGGACGCCCTCGGGCCTCCATCCGCCCCTCCGCTTCGCTCCGGGGCTCCCGCCAGACCCGCCACGGCCCTGCGGGCGTCCACCCACACAGCCCTCGGAGTTGTGGCCTAGACCGGGTTGGCCGCCACGGCCCTGCGGGGGTCCCTTCGTGAAGCCTGCCGGCGAGCTAGAGCGGGTTGGCTGCCACGGCCCGGGCCACGCCCTCGGCGTCGTGGACCAGCGGGCTGAGGCCACGGGAGGCCGCGACGGCATCGGTTGCACCACAGACCGCGAGCCAGTTCGCGAGGATGCGGTGACCACCCTCGGTGAGGACGCTCTCGGGGTGGAACTGCACGCCGTGCAACGGCAGGTCACGGTGTCGCACCGCCATGATGATCCCGCTGCGGGTGTGCCCGTTGGCGACCAGCGAGTCGGGCAGGGTCGGCGGGTCGATGGTCAGCGAGTGGTAGCGCGTCGCCGTGAACGGACTCGCGAGCCCCTCGAGGACGCCCGTGTCGTCGTGCACCACGAGCGAGGTCTTGCCGTGCAGCAGCTCCGGGGCGCGCCCCACCGTGGCTCCGGCCACGACCCCCAGCGCCTGGTGGCCGAGGCACACGCCGAGCATCGGCTGGGCGCGCTCGGCGCAGCCCTCGATCATCGCCATCGAGACCCCGGCCTCCTCGGGCGTCCCGGGGCCAGGGGAGACGAGCACCCCGTCATAGCCCTCGGCGTCGGCGGCGGACACCGCGTCGTTGCGCACGACGTCGCAGTCCGCCCCGAGCTGCTGCAGGTAGCCGACGATGGTGAAGACGAAGCTGTCGTAGTTGTCGACCACGAGGATGCGCGTCATGCCCGGTCCTCCTGCGGGAGGGTGTGGTGCAGGGAGTATGCCGCGCCGGCGCCGGCTGCCGGGTCGACCGTGTTGTCGTTGAACGGCATCGACGGAGCGATCCTCGGGAACAGCCAGAGGAAGCAGAAGGCCACGACGGCCAGGACGAGGACGAGCGAGAGCAGCAGCTTGACCGCAAGAGGTCCGGGCAGGGCCCGCCAGATCGCGCCGTAGAGCATCAGGTCCCCTTCGGGGTGTCGAGGGTGCCCGAGGGCAAGCCCTCGGACCGGGGATAGGTGTCGACCAGCTCCGCGAACACGACGTAGCGCTGGGCCGCGGAGTACTTCGGGTGGCAGGCCGTCAGGGTCAGCGTGCCGACGGTCGGTGTGGCCCCCCGCTTCTGCGGCACCGGCAGCAGGACGTCCACCTGGGTGGGGGCGACGATGACGTGACGGCGCACGGCATACACGCTGAAGGTCGTCTTGGTCTCGACGACGATCGTGTCGCCGGCACGCAGCCGGTCGATGTCGTGCAGCGGGCGACCGTAGGTCGTCCGGTGACCCGCCACGGCGAAGTTGCCCACCGTGCCGGGCATCGCGGTGCCGTGGTAGTGGCCGAGCCCTTGTTCGAGCACGTCGTGACCGGTGCCCTCGAGGATCGGACGGGCGTAGTCGGCGCCGAGCCGCGGGATCCGCAGGATGGCGAAGGCCTTGCCGAACGGCACGGCCGCTGGCGCGGTGCGGGGCGGCGCCGACGCCGACGCCGTGGGGCCCGACCCGAAGTCGCGCGTCAGCGCCTGGACGGTGCCGGACTGCTCGCGGTTGGCGGTGACGTCGGTCCACCACAGCTGCCATCCGACGAACAGCAGCAGCACCAGCCCCGCGGTCAGGCACAGGTCGCCGAAGATCCCGACGACCCACCGCAGCGCCTTCACTTGGCCACCCGGGCGTGCTGGAGGTTGATCGAGCCGGCGTACGCCGGGAAGGTCGTCGAGGCCTGTGTGGAGACGTCGTAGCCGAGCCCGACCGCCCCGACGTAGTCGCGGTAGATCGAGACCGTGGGGTTGGTGTCGAGCGATCGGCGCATGGCCTGCTGGTCACCCATGGCCGTGATGGCGTAGGGCGGGGAGTAGACCCGGCCCTGCAGGATCAGGGTGTTGCCGACACAGCGGACCGCGCTGGTCGAGATGACCCGCTGGTCCATCAGCATCATCGCCTCGGCGCCGCCCTCCCACAGCGCGTTGACCACGGCCTGCACGTCCTGCTGGTGCACGACGTAGTCGTCGACGCTGAAGCCGTCGGGCAACGGGCTGGGCACGTTGGCGGCGTCGTCGAGCCGGACCCGCAGGGTCGGGCCGGTGACCGTCTGCGTGCCTGCGGCGAGGGCGAGCGCGTCGGCCTTGGCGTTGACCTGGGTCACCCGGAGGTCGCCGGGGGCCTGCTGCGCCGAGAGCCGGTCGACCTCGGCCCGCAGGGAGCTCAGGTCGCGCGCGGCGACGGTGTTGTCGCGGGTCTCCTCGCGGATCAGGCCGGGCAGGTCGGAGCCCGACGAGCGCAGGTCGGTGCCCTTGGCCGTGGCGGCGCTCGTCGCGAAGAGCGCACCGGCGGCGAGGGCGACGAGCGGCACGACGGCGGACCAGGGCGTGGGTCGACGCGTCAGCCACGTCAGCCTCTGGTCCACCATGGGCACTACGCTATGCCACACGTCCGGGCGGCCCCGACAGCCGTCCATGGTGCCGTACCACGTGCTAGGAGTTCTCGTGCCAGAGTCCAAGGGCCGCGACAAGCGGGTCTACACCGCACCCCCGAAGCCCTCGAAGGCCAAGGTGGGCAACCCGCCCTGGTTCGTGCCGGTGATGCTGACCCTCATGGTCGTCGGCCTGCTGTGGATCGTCGTCTTCTACATCACGAGCCAGCAGTTCCCGATCGAGTCGATCGGTCGCTGGAACCTCGGCGTCGGCTTCGGCCTCATGCTCACCGGCTTCGCCATGACGACCCGCTGGCGGTAGCAGCACGCCAGCCGCTCGCCACCCGGGCGCGGGCCAGCCCGCCGGCCCGCCGACCGGTGAGGGCGGTGAAGCCGACGCAGGGCCCGCCCGGGTTATCCACAGGTTTGTGCACAGCTGGGGATGAATGACACCGCTGTAATACGACGAATGTCGTAGGTGGGTCCACTGCGGACGACGGGGACCGGACAGCGGGCACGGAACGACGGGTGCGTCAGACGACCGCGCCGATGGCCGGGGTCAGGGCGTACTTGGCGACGGCCAGGGCGACCAGGACGACGAGCACCAGGGCGATCCCGGGCCACTGCAGCGCCTGCCGCTCCTTGGTGCGCGTGGCGGCGATGACCGCAGCCACGGCAGCTCCGGTGATGAGACCGCCGAGGTGGGCCTGCCACGCGACGTTGGGCACCACGAAGCCGATGACCGCGTTGAGGCCGATGGTCACGTACATCCCGGCCGACGACCGCCCGAGGTGCCGGTTGAGCACGAGCAGTGCGCCGAACAGCCCGAACACCGCCCCCGAGGCACCGACCGCGCCCTGCAGCCAGAGGCTGTCCTGCGCCTCCTGCGCCGTCTGGGGCGGGAACGACATGAGCAGGTAGCAGACCGAGCCACCCAGGGCGCTCACGAGGTAGACGGCGGCGTACCGCCCCGCCCCCAGCAGCCGCTCGAGGTACTGGGCGCCCACCATCCACAGCGCCAGCATGTTGAACAGGATGTGGGTGACGTTGCCGTGCGCGAACGCGGCCGTGAGGAAGCGCCACGGCTCGCGCTCGCCGAGGAAGGGCACGAACGCGATGTCACCGGTGAGGCCCGGCCGCACCACCTGCGCGACGTAGACGAGCGCGCAGAGCCCGATGACCGCATACGACACCACGGGGGTGTCGGTGACGTTGCCGCCGAACACGGTCCGGGTCGAGCGGACCGACCGTGCCTGCTCGCGCACGCAGTCGACGCACTGGACACCGACCGCGGCCGGGCGCTGGCACTCGGGACACACCGGCCTGGCGCACCGCTGGCACCGCACGTAGGCCACCCGGTCCGGGTGGCGTGGGCACACTGGCGGCGCCTCCTGCTGAGGGTATGCCGATGGCTCACTCATGCGCGGTGCCTTCCCCGTCGGGGGACCGCACCGGCCCGTGGGACCGGTGCGGTCGACCCGACCTCGGTGGAGTCAGTCGTTGACGTGCGGTCAGTCGTGGACGACGACCGACTCGATGACAACGTCCTCGACCGGCTTGTCGTTCGCACCGGTGGGCACAGCGGCGATCTTGTCGACGACCTCGCGGCTCGGGCCGTCAGCAACCTCACCGAAGATGGTGTGCTTGCCCTGGAGCCACGTCGTGGCCCCGACGGTGATGAAGAACTGCGACCCGTTGGTGCCCTTGCCCATCCGCTTGCCGGCGTTGGCCATGGCGAGCATGTAGGGCTTGGTGAAGTCCTTGTCGGGGCTGATCTCGTCGTCGAAGGTGTAACCCGGACCGCCGAAGCCCTGGCCCAGCGGGCAGCCGCCCTGGACCATGAACCCCGGGATGATCCGGTGGAAGACGAGGCCGTCGAAGAACGGCGTGGGGTTGGAGCGACCCGCGTCATCGCGGTACTCCTGCTCGCCCTTGGCCAGACCGACGAAGTTCTTGACGGTCTTGGGGGCGTGGTCGGGGAACAGCGTGACGTTGATGTCGCCGTGGTTGGTCTTGAGGGTGACGTCCATGCTGGTCATCCTTCCACGAGCCGTCCGCGCAGAGCTCTCCCGGAGGTCCCGGGCCACCCGGCGACGACCCCCACGGGCTTGCTCACCAGCGGAAACAAGGCAGGATGGGTGAGGAAGCGTCATCGCGAGCAGTCCATCCAGCAACCTGTAGGAGGCAATGGTGTTCCGCACCAAGAGCAAGACCGAGCAGGCCACCGACAAGGTCACCACCGGCGCGCACACCGCCGCCGAGTACGCCGCAGCCCTCAAGGAGCGCGTCGCTCCGACCGCCGGCGTCGCCAAGGAACGCGCTGCCACGGCAGCGGTCAGTGCCAAGGACTGGAGCAAGCCCCACGTGGAGGCAGCCCGCGACTGGGCCAAGCCGCACGTGGACCACGGCATCGAGGTCGCCGCCCCCAAGCTGCAGGGTGCCGTCGAGGGCCTCGCGCCCAAGGTCGACACCGCGCGCGACACCATCGTCGACTCGCTGCTGCCCAAGGTGGCCGAGGCCATCGCGGCCGTCGCCGCCGCATCTGTCGCCGCCAAGGAGGCCGCCGTCGAGACGTCCGACCGGGCACCCGACGCCCTCGCGGTCCTCAAGGGAGACCGGGTCGCGAAGCGCCGCAAGGGACGCTCGTTCCTGGTGATCCTGGGCCTGCTGGCTGCGGCCGCTGCAGCAGCCGCCGCGTTCCGCAAGCGCGCCCCGCGCGAGGACCCCTGGGCCACGCCCCTCGAGGACCCGTACACCGCACCGACCACCGGCCGCGGCTCGTCGGTGTCGAGCTTCACCGACGCCGCCAAGGACAAGGCGAGCACGGCGGCCGACACCGTCAAGGACAAGGCGGCAGCGGCCAAGGACAAGGTCGCCGACGCCACCGCCGAAGCCAAGGACAAGGTCACCTCGACCGGCAAGCACGCCGCCGGCCAGGCAGCGGACTCCGTCGAGGACGCTGCCGAGGACGTCGCCGACAAGGCCGAGGACGTCAAGGACTCGGTCGACTGACGCCCCCGGGCTCTTCACCAACCTCTGCTAGCAGGGTTTGGCGAAAGGTGGACAGGTTGCAACCTGTCCACCTTTCGCTTTCCCCTGCTAGCAGGACTTCGTCAAAGGGCCGGATTGGCGAGACCCGGCAGATCCCGAGCACGAAATCACCGCACCAACAGGTAGCGTGGCAACGCATGTGGGACCTGGCTGCCGGACCGTTCCTCGCCGCGGCGGGGCTGCTCGTGGTGGCCGGGGTCCCCAAGGTCGTCGACCCCCTCCCGCTGGTGCGGGCCCTGCGCACCGCTGGCTTGCCGGCTGGTCGCCACATCGTGCGCGCCTTCGCCGTCGGTGAGGTGCTGGTGGGGGTGTGGGCCCTCGTCGCCCCCGGGCGGCTGGGCGCGGCGCTGGTGGCCACGGCATACCTCGTCTTCACGGCCTTCGTGGGCTGGGTCCTGGCCCGGGGCGGGGTGCTCGGGTCGTGCGGTTGCTTCGGCAAGCCGGACACCCCTGCCACCCGCACCCACCTCGTCCTCACCGCGGCCGGCGCACTGACCGCAGCAGTCGTGGCCATCGACCCGCCATCCGGCGCCTGGTCCGGGGTCGACGCGACCGTCGTGACCACGGGCGGACTGGCCGTCGTGATCGCGTTCCTCGCCTGGCAGGTCATGGCGGTCCTGCCGACCACGGCGCCCGCCGCCATCCGCACGACGTCCCGCCAGGGCACGTCCCGACCCACCACGGGGGACTGACGCATGCTCGCCGCCGTCATCGCCGAGGGCGTCGCCATCGTGCTGCTCGGGGTCCTCGTCCTCGGCCTGCTGCGCAGCCACGCCCTCATCCTCAAGGCGCTCCACGAGCTCGGCGCCGGGCTCGAGCTCGAGCGTGAGGCCGGCACCGGCGTCACGACCGCCACGACTGGCGGCAAGCCGGGACCCGTGCCCGTCGAGCTCGAGTCTGGCGTGGTCCAGGCGACCCGCAAGGACTCCGCCCGCGCACACGACATCGTCGGCACCGACCTCGACCGGACCGAGCGGCACGTCACCGTGAGCACCCCGGGTTCGCGCACCCTGCTGGCGTTCCTCACCAGTGGATGCAGCGTGTGCCAGACCTTCTGGGACGAGTTCCAGGGCCCGGTCGACGTGCCCGGCAACGGTGACCTGGCGATCATCGCGAAGGGGTCCGCCGAGGAGTCGCCGTCGAGCCTGCGCTCGCTCGCGGGCGACCGTGCCGTCGTCCAGTCCTCGGCGGCGTGGGTCGACTACGACATCCCGGGATCGCCCTACTTCGTCTACGTCGAGGGTGGCGTCGTCACGGGCGAGGGTTCGGCGACCACGTGGGCGCAGGTCCGTGACCTGATGGCCCAGGGGGTCGCCGACAACGACGAGGCGCGCGCAGCGGCCGGCCGCACCGGACCCGGGCTGCTGGGCGGTGACGAGCTGGGTCGTGGCGAGCGCGACAGCCTGCCCCGGATGGACGCCGAGCTCCGAGCAGCCGGCGTGGCGCCGGGCGACCCCAGCCTCTACGAGTCACCCGATGCCGAGGCCCCGTCGGCCCACGTCGACCCGGCCGCCCACGATCACGTGCACGACCACGACCACGTGCACGACCACGCCCACCCCCACGAGCACGCCCACCCCCACGAGCACACCCACGGCCACTGACGTGTCCGTCACCGCCCTCGCCCTCGCCCTGGGTCTGCCCATGGCCGCGGTCGCCGCGGTCCGGGCGACCTGGTCGCCTTGAGGCGAGTCGATGCTCTCGAGCATCAGCCCGCTCGGCGAGCGGGCCCGCAACTCCCGCTGGTGGCTGACCACCACGGCATACCTCCTCGGATCCCTGGCCGGGGGACTCGCGGTCGGAGGCCTCGCCGCCCTGCTCGGCTCGGCCGTGCCCGACGACATCCGAGGGTCGCGCTGGGCCCTGGTCGTCGTGGCGGTGCTGCTTCTGGTCGGACTGGCGCTGGACCTGCGCAACGCCCCGTCCGTGCCGTCGTGGCGCCGCCAGGTCGACGAGCAGTGGCTCACCCGCTACCGCGGCTGGGTCTACGGCGTGGGGTTCGGGGCGCAGCTCGGGTTCGGCCTGGTCACGATCATCACGAGTGCGAGCACGTATGCCGTGGTGCTGCTCGCGGCGCTCACCGGTCACCTCGGTGCCGGGCTGCTCGTGGGCGCGACGTTCGGGGTGGGGCGGGCAGTGCCGTCCCTGCTGATGGCGGGGGTGGCCGACCGTGACGGCCTGCACCGCGTCTTCACCCGGGTCGAAAGATGGGCAAATCCGGCAGCAGTCGCGGCTAAGGTGGCCCTGGGAGGAGCGGCAGCGATCCTGCTCGCCGCCGCAGTTGGGAGTTGAGTGCCGTGGCTGACGACTTCGGGTTGAGGGCTGTCGCGCCCCGTGGTTGGCAGGTCGCGGTGACCCGTCGCCCCGGCGCCGAGCCGGCCGAGCCGCCCGCGTCCGCCGCCCGGGGCTCGCGGGTGCTCGCCCCAGGGGCCGTCGACGTGACCCGCGGGGTGCTGCACGCCTGCACCCGGGCCATGCCTGCTGACCGGGGTGACTTCGGCAGCGGGGTCGTGGACCTGCTCGCGCCGGACGACATCTTCGTGGCGCTGGTCGACTACGGCGCAGAGGTGGCCGACGTCGGCCTGTTCGAGAAGCAGGGCCTGCCGCGGCTGGCGCCGTCGCAGTTCGGCCCCAACCGGCTGCAGCGCCCCCTGCCGGGCATGAGCGCGTCCCAGCACTTCTTCAGCTCCGGCGGCAGGGCGTTCTGCCTGTTCACCGTCCTGGGCAGCCACGCCCGCCGGATGGCCTCGGTGCCGCGCGCCGCCCAGCTGGTGCGCAGCATCCAGATCACCGACCGGGCCACTCTGTCCCGCCGAGGAGGACGACCGTGAGCACCCTCGACGACCTCAACGCCGGGCCAGGCGGGCTGGCGGGGTTGGTCGGCTCTCTGTCGCGCCGGCTGCGCCCGGCCTCACGACGAGACGTCCTCGTCGGCGCGACGGTCGCCGCAACCGCCCTGGCCACCAAGCCCAAGGAGTACGCCCTGCGGCCCGTGGCGGCCTACGCCACCATCTGCGGTCCCGGCAACACCGCGTCGAGCGGCTGGACGGTCTTCTGCGCCACGGTCAACAACGGGGTGAACGCCTGCCCGCCGGGCAGCTTCGCCGCGGGCTGGTGGAAGGCCGCCGGCTCGTCGTGGTGTGGTGGCGGCTACCGCTACATCGTCGACTGCAACGCCAGCTGCTCCAAGTGCACGACCGGCTGCAGCGACAACATGTGTGACTCGAGGTGCTGGAGCTGCTCCTGCGGCACCGGCTCGTCGGCCACCTGCGACCGGCGCCGGATCTGCTGCAACGCATTCCGCTATGGCCAGTGCAACACCCAGGTCAAGTGCAGCGGTGGCGTGCACTGTCGCGTCGTGAGCTGCGTGGCGCCCTACAAGTGGGCCAGCTGCACCACGACGTCGCTCTCCGACAACCGCACGAGCGAGCACAGCGCCCCGGCCCTGCCCGTGTGGGGCTCGATCTCGCTGAAGTACCGCAACCTCGGCGAGCAGGGCTCCTACCTCAAGGCCTCGGCCGGGCCGGTGCGCCAGGTGGGCGACGGTCGCGGTGCCTACGTCCAGTACCAGGGCGGCAAGATCGTCACGAACCCCACCAACGGCACGCGGGCCGTGTCGGCCTTCGTCGACAGGGTGTGGCAGGGCGCGGGCGGTGTCCGGGGAGTCCTCGGGTACCCCGCGTCCGACCAGGTCAACGGCCGACCGGACGGCGGGTGGATCCAGCTGTTCGAGAAGGGGGCCATCACGGACTCCGCGAGCACCTCCACCCAGGTGGTTGCCGGTGAGAGCTACCGCAAGTGGGTTGCCGCAGGGCGCGAGTCAGGCGTGCTGGGTTATCCCACGTCTGCGCTGAAGACTGGACTGCGCAACAGCGGATGGATCCAGACCTTCCAGCGCGGCGCGGTCACCGACTCGGCCGGAACGTCGGCCCAGAGCGTCAACGAGGCGCGCTACACGATGTGGGTGGCGGCTGGTCGCGAGAACGGCGTGCTCGGCTACCCGACCTTCGGCGCCACGTTCGGTCACCCGGACGGCGGGTGGATCCAGAAGTTCGAGGGTGGTTCGCTCACCGACTCGGCCAGCACCAGCCCCCAGCTGGTCCCGGGCGTCATGGACGTAGCCTGGGCCGCGACGGGCCGCTATGACGGTGTGCTGCGCTATCCCAACGCGGCGATGGTCACCGAGGCTCGGGGATCGCACCAGGTGTTCCAGGGCGGTGAGCTGTGGGCCCTCCACGGGAGCCCGGCCCGCCGCGTGTATGGCGCCGTGCTCACCCAGTGGAAGGCCGCCGGTGGCGCGGGTGGCCGCTACGGCTACCCCCTGACGGACACCACCGCCGGTTCAGGTGGCTCGCTGACCTGCCGGTTCGAGGGCGGCACGATCACGACCTGAGGGGCTCGCCCTCGTCGGTCGGCGGCCCTTCCCACCCGCTCCTGCCCCCTTCGGTGCCGGGGGCACGCAGCTCGCGCGCGCCGTCGTCGCGGCGGCGGGTCACCAGCCGGGCGTCGAGGCGCTCCAGCAGTGGGACGGCGACCCGGCGGCTGGTACCCATCGCCCGCGCCGCCTCGCCCACGGTGAACGGCTGATCGAGCATCCGTACGGCGGCCTCGGCCCGGGCGAGGGCGTCCCCGGCCAACACGACGCCACCGATCCGGAGCACGTCACCGGCCTCCGCGGCTGTCGCGAGAGCAGCAGGGGTGAGGCTCCACTGGTCGAGCTGGTCACGGGTCGGTGGGTCGAGCGGGTGCTCGGCCAGCCAGGCCATCAGGGTGGCCTGACCCGCACCCTTGGCGGTGGGCGCTCGGGTGCGCGCGGGGGCGGCCGCGTGTGCCGGTGTCGCCGCGTGCGCGGGGGCCGCCGCGCCCGCCGGGGT
>NZ_JBFUEO010000049.1:0-20512 GCF_056403935.1 Pedococcus sp. P2_E4
GTACTACGCCGCGACCGTGAGCCCCGAGACGACGACCAAGGCCTATGCGGGCTCCACCTCGTGGGTGGCCGGCAAGGCGTCCTCGGAGATCTCCAAGGACGTGGTCGTCTCCGCGGTGGGGGACCGCATCATCCTGGCTCTCGACCCGGTGCTGCGCTTCCCGGTGCTGCTGCGGTGGAGCTTCACGTCGGTCGGTGACGCGACCTTCGAGCAGCTCATGAAGAACGTCGACAACGGGCTGCTCGGCACGCGTGGGGTCACGCCCACCGAGCCGGTCGGGCGGGCCGCGCTCGAGGTGACCGAGACCGGGCACGTCGGCCTCGACCAGCGCACCCGTCGCGGCGACCTGGTCCGGGCCTGGTACCGCGGGCCGCTGCTGCCGCACCCCGCGGACCTCGCCGGACCCCGGCTGCCGCTCGCCCACACCGGAGACCAGCTGCGGGCCGTGATCCCCGACGGCCGCGAGGACCTGTCCCTCGCCGCGGCGTTCGAGATCGGCCGGCTGCTGGCGCTCAGCCAGCCCTCGATGGTCGCCGCCCTGCTCGAGTGGCGGCAGCGGGACTACCAGGTGGCCCGCGGCCACGCGATCTGGGACGGGATCATCGCCGGGCTCGGCGTCACGGGTGTCGTGATGAACGCGGCACCGAGTCTCGGGGTCATGCTGTCGCGCACGTTCGCCGAAGCCGCCGCCGCCGCCCCGGGGGACGTCATCGGGCCACCGCGCGAGCTGGTCCGGCCGGGCGCGCCGATGGAGCTCGAGGGCGACGGCCTCGGGACGGTGCTCCAGCACTTCGGCCTCGACGTCGCCTCCGACGTGGAGCTCCCAACCCTCCTGCACACCCTGCGGCAGACCGAGGTCCCCCGCATGCCCCTGGCCGACCTCACCCGACCGGCCGCCAACGCCGCCTTGTCCTCCGCCCTGCGCACCGCCCACGAGCGCACCGTGACCCAGTTCGTCGCCGGCGCCCTGTCCACCCAGATCATGACCGGGTCCGGCCTCACGGCGGGGTTCCCCGGCACCCCGGGTCTGCACGGCGGCATCATCGGCGGCGTTCCCGTCCTGCCGCACGACGCCCCCCTGGAGGAGGGCGAGGACGTCCTCGACCAGGCCCTGCACGACCAGAGGGAGGAACCGTGAAGCTCGACGTCCCCACCATGGTCCTCGACCTGCCGCTGCGGCTCAGCGAGGCGATCAGCCTGCCCACCACGGTCGAGGACGACGACGCCGACTCGGCCATCCCCGCTGCGCTGCGCGCGTGGCTCGTCCGACTGCGGCTCCTCGAGGGCGTGCCCTTCGCGAACCTCGTCGCCGACAGCGAGCTGCTGCCCCCGGAGTCGATCCGGTGGTTCTACCTCGACCGCCGCTGGACCGACGCGCTGGTGATGGGGGCGCTGTCGGTCGGCACGGTCAACAGCGACGACCGGACCCAGCTCACCGCGGCCTACGACGCGATCCGCACCGAGCTCGACCAGGAGGAGCGCAACGCCAGGCGGCACCCCGGTCAGCCGCGGTACGGCGGGGCGGTCGACGCGGTCAGTGGCTTCCTGCTGCGTTCCCAGGCCGTCTCGGGGTGGCCGGGGCTGCACGTGCGGGCGATGACGCTGGACCCCGTGGACACACCCGACAACAGGTTCGTGCCCGAGGACGACCCCAACCGGATGCGGCTGCTGCGCCTGGAGCGGCTCGCGCCGGCAGTGCTGTTCTGCCTCTTCGACGGCATCCCGTCCGTCGTGCACGTCGAGGAACCCCGGCAGGGCGTCCAGTTCGGCTTCGACCCCGGTGAGGTCGACGGGTCGTTCAGCTACATCCCGCGCGACGTCAACACCTTCGCGGACCTCGAGAAGCCCGGCGGTGCCCCCGTGCGGCTCGACGTGCCGTTCCGGGCCACCGAGGGCGCGACCGGCGTCATCGACATCCAGCAGGTCCAGAAGGACCTCGTCGCGCTCCCCGCCACCCACGTCGGGGGGAGCCTCGACGCCGCGGAGTACGCCCTCCAGCTGCTCCGCTTCCCGTACCGGCAGGTCTTCGGCGACCCCCACGGCGTCAGCATCGGCACCGTGTTCAAGGCCTCCGTCGCCTACGCCAAGCAGGTCAACGACACGTTCAAGCTGGGAGGCGTGTGATGGCCGGCTTCGACYTGACTCCCGAGCGGCTCGCCAAGAGCATCTACACCGACCGCTTCGCCGCGCTCGCCCGGGCCGACGTCGACCTCGCCACGTGGAAGACCTGGGACCGGTACCTGGTCCGCGAGAAGCGGATCCTCGTCCCCGTCGACGTCCAGGCGTACGTCGTGCAGGTCGGCGGCCAGGAGCCCTGCGTCGACGTCGCAGGAGTCGACGGTGACCCGGCGCCCTTCGACCCCGGTGCGGCCCGGCCGGTGGGTGTGCACCTGCACTGGGCCCTGCCGGATGCGTTGCTGCGTGGCGAGAACGACCCCGTCACCAAGAAGGTCAAGCTGCCCCGCCTCCCCGACCGGTGGGTCGTGGTCCGCACGCTGCTCCCCGAAGGTGCGCGGGCGGCATACGCCTCGGGGTGGGTCCTGGACGCGGTCACGGGGGGCGTCACGCCCCTGTCCACGTATGCCGGGACGGTCCCTCCCGGGTCCCTGCCCCTCGACGGCGGGGTACCGCTCGAGGTGCTCGACGGCGGGGCACGCGGCAGCCTGATGTGGACCGCGACGTACCTGGGGGCCATCAACCGGTTCGCCCTCCACGACCCGCTCGTCGACCTGCCGGGAGCCGAGGTGGCTCCGCACGGGTTCCACCGCGGCCGGGCCACCTACACGGTCGCCGGCTGGTGGACCGACTCCGCCGCCGACCCGCTCGCGGGGTCGCGCGGGGAGACCAGCGTCCGGGCGCGCCTCGCCGAGCTGCGCTGGTGGGTGAGCCCGGACGGCGAGGACGCCGTGGAGTACCCCGAGGACCCGCGGACCACCAAGCTCGAGGAGTATGCCGGCCTGAAGTCCCCGCGGACCCACGCGCCGGTGACGGTCCGGACCCAGTACGCGAAGTCGACGACGACCTACAGCTCGGTCGCGCCGGAGACGGCGCTGCCGGTCGCCGAGGTGGCCGGGGTGACCGTCGGGATCGGCGCGACGAGGTACCACACCATGCTCCACGGCTCGGTGATCGGCGTCCCCGTCGACGGCACGGCCGGGGGTGCCGACGACCGGCCCGACCCCTCGACGCTCGCGGCCAGCCTGGGCACCGACATCGACGACATCGTCTCGGCCTTCGCGGCACCTGCGCTCGGGATCGACCCGACCAAGCGGCTGACCGCGGAGCGGCTGTGCGCCGCGTTCACCGGCGACCTCCTGGGGCGGATCGGGACGCCCGACGGGCTGTCCGACCTCGCCGACCAGGAGCACGCCAACGGCTTCTGGGCGCTACCGGGTCGCCCAGTCGCGGGGGCGAAGGCTGACCGGCTGCGCACGGAGGACTCGACGCCGTTCGGCCCGCTGGCGGTGGGCCGCAAGGGCCGGGCCGCCCACCAGCCCGGCAAGGGGACCGGGGCACCCAAGGGCACGAAGGTCGGCTGGCGGGGCGTGTCCCCGATGACGAGCGGCAAGCGAGCCGCCGAGGAGACCCGGACCCGCGGCGAGGAGCGCGAGCGCGACGACCCGGGAGCGGGCACCCGCAAGGGCGGCACCGGCACCCCGCCTCCCGCCGGTCGCGACGTCACCCGCGCGGCCCCGCGGGTGTTCCGCCCCGCTCCCCTGATGGTCGGCCTGCGCGGGGTCCACCCGTCGGCGCGGCACCACGGCGACGGGATGTTCGACGACCAGGGCCTGCTGCGCTGCCGCTTCCCCGGCGAGGTGTCGCCGTCGATCGACGGCACCGTCGACGGGCGGTCGGTCCTGCCGACCCTGGGCAGCGGTGCCGTGCCGAGCGAGGTCACCCGGGTGGTCCGCGAGGCGATCATCTGCGACGGCTACTCCGTCGGCTGGCTCGCCGCGTCCTCCGGTCGCAAGGGCGAGGAGGTGCGCGCTCTCGAGGGGCGCCTGACCGCCGAGATGTTGCGGCTGTACGGCACGACGGCGACGTACGACGGGTCGGGCACCGGGTTGGTGGCCGCCGCGGCGCAGGCCCGGAAGCCGAGGGCTGCGGCCCGCGACTCCTGGTCGGGCTACTCCCGGGTCGAGGAGGTCACGACCCTGCAGGTCGCTGCCGAGCTCTCCCGGTTCTCCCTGGTGGCCTGGACGCCGCCGAGCCCGATCGCCATCACGACGTGGCGCCAGCCCTGGGCCCCGCTCTGGCTCGAGTGGCGGGTCGAGCTCACCGGCACCGAGGACCTGGCCGGCTGGTCGCTGGTGGACGGCGACCTGCGCCGCACCGATCCCGTCGCGGGCGAGACGCGGACGCTCACCGGACGCAGCCCGCTGACGACGGGGGTGGGCGAGTCGCTCACGACGGCCATGGCCAAGTGGCTGGAGCAGGAGCAGGCCCGCGACCTGGCCTCGCCCAGCCAGTCCCTCATCCCCGACGCGGACGAGGGCGTGCTCGCTGCCGTGGCCAACCTCGTCCGGCCGCTGGACCTGTGCTCGGCCTCCTTCGACGGGATCCGCGAGCAGCTGCTCGGGATCGCCTACGAGGGTTTCGTCCAGCGGGTGCGGGGCACGGACGGGGTCAACCGGCCACGCGCGACGGGACTGCCCGTGCCCCTGTTCGGCGGGGCCCTCTCGGTGCTGGACCTGCGGCTGGTCGACGCCTTCGGCCGCGTGGTCGACGTGCCCCTGACCGGTCTGGCCCGGACGAGCACCCAGGAGCTGGCCACGGACCCGACCGGCGTCCTGCTGCCGCCGCGCATCCAGAACAGTGCCCGCTGGCTGCTGCGGCTCGTCGACCCCTCGTACGGGCTCGACCAGGACCCGGCCGCGGCGCCCGAGGCCTACGTCGACCAGCTGCGGGCCGCCCTGGCCGTCACGCCGGTGTCCGGCTTCCTGCTGCCCGACCACATCGACGAGGCGCTGGAGGTGTTCGACCGCGACGGCAACCCCCTCGGCCAGCTCGAGCACGACTCCTTCAGCGTCGACAACGGCCCGGGGTCGGTGCGCTGGGACCCCGCACCCGGACGACCGGTCCCCCCGGACGCCGGGCCCCTGACCGACATACCGCCGCACGCCCAGCACGCCGCCCTGTTCGCGGCTGGGCTCGTCCAGGCCGACATCGACTCGCGGCAGGCTGCCACGCCACCGTCCTGCAGCGCGTTGTCGGCGCTGCTGCGGGCGATCGACTCGACCCTGTGGACGGTCGACACGTTCGCGGCCATCGGGACCCCGACGATCGCGGGGCTGGTCGGGCGGCCGGTCGCCGTCGTGCGGGCCACGCTGCGGCTCGACGCGCCCGACGACCTCGACGAGGTGCAGGTCGACGAGGCCGGCGGCCCGGCTGCCCGCACGGCGGCCTACGCAGCGCTCGAAGCCCACGACTTCCCGTTCCGCATCGGCGAGCTCGGCCGCAGCGACGACAGCGTCCTCGGCTTCTTCGTCGACGACGACTACACCCGCTTCCACGTGGTCGACAAGGTCGTGGCCGACTCGGCCCTGGCGTCCGGGCCACGCACCGGCTTCCTCGGCCGGCTCGGCGAGACCCCGGGGCAGGACCCGATCGAGCACGACTACCTGGTCCTCGAGGACACCCTGACGATCCGCGTCGGCCAGACGCGGCGCCTGACGATCCTCATGCTGCCCGCCGGCAAGGTGCACCTCACCTCGGGCATCCTGCCGCGCAAGGCGCTGGAGCTGGCCGACACCTGGGTCGGCCCCGGGCTGGCGAGGATGGTGCCCTCGATGCGGGTGGGCCCGCTGCTCGTCGACCCGGCCGAGATCCGGCTGCCCAACGTCGCCTCGCTCGGCAGCAAGCAGCAGTTCACCCGGCGCACCGGCCCGATCAGCTGGAAGGACGACCCCATCCTCGCGTCCACCACCAGCGCGTACCTGCCCAAGATGCCGCACGAGGTCCAGGAGGGCTGGATCCGCGTGGCCCCGGACGAGGAGGACACCCCGTGACCGGCAAGCGGCGGGCGCCCCTGGGGTCCAAGGCACAGAGGGAGGAGATGGCGGCCGGGCTGCGCAAGGAGGCGGCGCGGGCCGCCAAGCGCGGGCAGGCCGCCGACCGTGCCGCCAGGGACGCCCAGCTGCTCGACGGCATCGACCGGGTGGCCCTCGAGGAGGCCATGAGGTCGGTACTCGCGGCGCGGGAGGAGGCGGCACCGGACCGGGTGCGGGCCGATGCGGACGGGTCGGACGGTGCGGACGGGTCGGACGGTGCGGACGGGCCGGACACCCATGCGGAGGATGCCGCGCGCGCCTTCCCGTCGGCGGTGGACCCGGCCGGCCGCTGGGTCCCCATCGGGCCCTCCGTCGTGCGCCGTGGCCAGGCGGTCGACCGCCCGCGGGTTGCCGGCCGCATCCGTGACATCGCCGTCGACCCCACCGGCCGGCGGGCGTATGCCGCGACGGCCCAGGGCGGGGTCTGGTACACCGACGACGGCGGGGCGACGTGGTCGCCCGTCGGCGGCTGGTCGGAACGCCGCCGGATCCGTGGCGGGACCGTCAACGCCCAGGCGTGCGGGTGCATCCTCGTGGACTTCGACGCGATGCCCCTGCTCGACACCGTGCTGGTCGGCACCGGGGAGCCGAACTTCCTGCCGGCGAACTTCGTCGCGGCGACGGGCGAAGCGACCATCAACGGCGTCGGGGTGCTCGCGGCCATCGGCCCCACGTTCCCACCCGGTCAGGCGGAGCCGTGGGAGCCCGACACCGGGATCGGGGCGCTCGAGGGCCTGGGGATCTTCAGGCTGTTGCGCAACCCCGCCTCCACCGCGGGCGAGGCCACGGCCGGCGCCACCCAGGACGTCGTCATCGCCTGCACGACAGGCGGCGCCTTCCTCGGCCGGCGGCAGTCGCTGCCCGCGGGCGGCGGCAACCCAGTGCGCGACGGGTACACCTGGACCGCGCTGGCCGCGGTGTCGGCAGCCTTCCCCGGAGCGGCGATCTCGGACGGTGTCTGGCTCCCGGGCGGGCGGCTCGTCCTCGCGGTCGCGGGCCGAGGCCTGGCCTTCAGCGACAACGCCGGCACGGCCGTGACTCCGCTGCCGCTGACCAACCCCGTCCCGATCACCGGCTACCTCAGCCTGGCCGCCACGGGCAACACGGTCTACGCCCTCGGTGAGACCGGTGGCAACCCCGCCCTGTGGCGAGTGGCCGACGCGACCGTCGCGGCGCCGACGGCGGACGACGTCGGAACCCCCGGGGCGGCAGGGGGTCTGCCCCGGACGCTGTGGAATGGCGGGACCAGCCAGCGCGACTACGACCAGTGCATCGCCGTGGACACCGTCGGCGCAGTCCACCGCGTGTACGTCGGGGGAAGCTCCCTCGCCTACGGTCCGGCCGACGGCGACTGGGGTGCGAGCATGTACTGCTTCGACGTCGCCGCCTCGGGGGTGGCCGCACCACCCTTCGTCCTCCAGCCGACGGTGGGGATCTCGTCGGCTGCGGCCCTCCCCGGTGGCGATGGGGCGACGGTGGCGGGGGCCATCGGCAACAACGTCCACGGTGACGTGCACCGGCTCGTCCTGACGGGCAACGCGCCACCACGCCGACAGGTCTGGGTGGCCACTGACGGCGGCATCTTCGTCTCCGACCGGTCGGGTCGGGTGGGCACGTTCGCCGCCTGCAACACCGGCCTTGCCTCGCTCCAACCGGTCTTCGTGCGCAGCCACCCGGTCAACGGGCACCTCGTCGCCACCGGCTGCCAGGACAACGGCAGCCAGGTCCGCATCGGCGACTCGGTGTGGGACGAGCCGTTCACCGGCGACGGCGGCGGGGTGGCGTTCCACCCCACGGCCTCCCACCTGCTCGTCCGCCAGTTCAACGCCTCCCGCTGGTACTGCACGTCGCGCACGGCCTTCGTCGACCCCATGACCCGCAACCCCGGGGAGCCGAGCCGCGTGGTCGGCCCGGGCGTGGAGGGCACCGGGCCGTGGAGCGCCTTCTACTCGGGCGCCGCTACGGTGCGGGTCCCTCCGGTCGGCCCCAACCCGGCCACCGGGCGGCTGGCCATCGGCACCTACCGGGTCTGGCTCACCGACGACCTGGGCAGCGGGGTCGGCCCCAACACGTGGAACACCATCCCGTACCCCAACGGGGCCATCCAGGACGGGCGCCCGGGGGTCAACGGGGCCGCGAACAACGCGCAGCTCCAGATCGGGTTCAGCGGACTCGGCAGGATCATCACCCTCAACTGGGTGTCCCCGACCCAGCTGCTCGTCCTCTACACGGGCGGCATCGTCCGGTTCACCGAGGCTCCGGCAGGCACCTGGGCCTCGACGACCTGGTCGATCACGAGTGCAGCGGTCGCGATCCCGCGCACCACGACCCTGACGGACATCGCTGCGGTCCCCGGCACGCAGGACTTCTACGTCGCGACGACCGGAGTCGTGGGTGGCCCCGACGAGACCCTCTGGTTCTTCAACAACGCCGACAACCGCTACAAGCGCACCACCCTGCGGCGCCAGCTCGATGCCGGCGGGGCCGTCAACAGCGGCCCCCGCGACCCCGTGTTCTCCGTCGTCGTCGACCCCGGCGACGCGACCGGCAACACCGTGTATGCCGGGACCGTCACCGGGGTCTGGCGGGGCACCCGCACCAACAACGCGACCGGTGCCCACACCTGGGTCCCCTACGTGAACGGGCTGCCGCAGGCGACCGTCCAGGACCTCGACATCTGGCGCGCCCCGGGCGGCGCGCTGGGGGCGCCCCGGCTCCTTCGCGCGGGCGTCCAGTCGCGGGGGGTCTGGGAGGTCGACCTGGCTCGGAACGCGGTGCCGCAGACGTGGATCCGCTCGACCCGGTTCGACGACCGGCGGAACCCGCTGACGATCCACCCGGACCCCCTCGCGGCGCCGCCCGCGGTCCCGGCCTCGCTCGCGGCGAGCCCCGACATCATCGTCCGGCCGCGCTGGCCCGTCGCCGCCACGCCGGCCTTCCTGCCGGCCCCGGCGATCACGGCACTGAACGCGCCGGCATACGACGTGTGGACCTTCCAGACCGCGTTCCGCTGGCTGTATCCCAGCGTGGTCGCCAACGGACTGTTCTCCGATGCCCTCGGGCGGCTCGTGGCGCTGCACCGCACCCAGATGGCACCGGCCAAGTCCGCAGTGCCGCAGATCGACGCCGCGGTGTGGGCGGACGTCGTGGGCGGCGTGCGCGTCAAGGCCGACGGCACGGTGACCACCGACACCGCCGATCCTCGTGCGGTCTACCGCGCACCGTGGCAGACGCCCCGCGCCGCCAGCGTGTCGGCGACCGAGGCCGACCTGATGGATGTCGTGCCCCGCAACGTCGTCAACGACATGTGGACGGTCTTCCGTGAGCCCTCCACCGTGGACGTCCTCGTCCACCACCGCGATGCGATCGGGCTGCGCGCCAACCAGGGCTTCGTCGTCCTCCTCTGGCGCGCGGGGGTGACGCCGTCGGACCTGCTGGCATTGTCAGTGACGAGCCTCCTGCCCTTCCTCACAGCGGCCGCGGCAGGGACGGCCCAGCCGGTGCCGGGCGGATGGAACCTCGCGACCGGTGGCAGTGGGGTCACCTGGCGCACCGTGCCCACGGCGGTCGACGCCCGGATGCCGCGCGCCGTGTCGGTCGACGTCGACCTCACCGCCGTGCCGAACAAGCAGCAGGTGCTCTTCCTCGCCTTCGTCGGGTCGATCGGTGCGGGCGAGGTGTTCGTGCCGCCCACCACCGCGCCGGGTGCGGTCGTGCCCCCCACCACCGTGTCCGAGCTGGTGCGCTTCTGCCCGTATGCCGCCGCGCGGATCGTGCACATCGAGAACCGCCCGACCTGAGACCCGCCTCCTGGACCTGGTCAGGGACGGAAGGTCACGACGCGGGGCTCGATGTTGCGACGGTCCTGACCGCCCTGCAGCGTGTAGCCGCTGGCGACCCACGAGGTGGTCCGGGTCGGGTGCGCGCGGCAGGAGAGGTAGTCGCCCCACTTGCCGGCCTGCGGTGCGTGGGTGGACGTCGCGGTCGTCTTCGTGGTCCAGGTGTTGGCCTGCTGGTCGAGGACCCCGACCGCATGGGCCGGCTGCGTGGGGCCGCCGAAGAAGGCGGTGAGGCCGATGGCCCCACGCCTGCTGGGCGCTGCCGCCGGATAGGCCCAGGCGCCGTTCTGGCTCCAGAGGTCCGGCTCGGCCACGACGGTGAGCGACTGCTCGTCCAGGGTGACGGCGCGGATGTAGGGCTGCGGCCGCCCCGGGCCACGCCCGGCACTCCACAGGAAGCCGAGCCGGCCGCCGGCCCGCCAGGCACCGGTGACGCGGTCGTCGCAGCGGCTGAGCCACGGCTGGCCGTCCGGCCCGAGCGAGCGGTAGTCGCTGTCGTTCCAGGGGGTCACGGGGATCGTCCAGGCGCTGACGTTCGCCGCGTCGTCCGGCCACTGGAACAGCCGCAGGGACCGGCGCGACTGGTCGTTGGCAGCGAACCACATCGAGGACCCGGCCCCCGAGACCAGGCGCAGCGAACCGACCGACGTCGTGGACCAGTGACGACGGGTCAGGGGCGCCGTCCTGGTCAGGTCGGCACGCGCATACCGGATGACGCCGGCCCGCACCCACCGGTCGGAGCCGTCGTACTGGTTGAAGGTGAGCCAGAGGTTCTTGGTGCTGACCGCGAGGTCGGGGAAGTCGAACCACACGTCGGTCCAGGCCGGGTCGAGGTCGGCCGGCGAGACGTCCCACCACCGCCACGTCCCCGAGGCCGCCGTCCGGCTGACGGCGAGCCGGTAGATGTTGCTGCGCCCCGACTTCGAGTACTGCAGCAGCCACACCCACAGGCGCTGGGTCGGCAGGTAGGTCACGAGCTGGTCGCAGCAGAACACCCCACGGTCGGCAGGGAACTCGGTGAACGGGTCGAGCAGCGACCAGGTCGCGCCGCCGTCCGCCGATCGCGTGGCGTACCAGTTGCCCGTGACGAACAGGATGGAGGAGGAGACGCCGACCGAGGGTTCGCCGACGGTGCCCGTCTGGGTGCCGGTGGCAGCATCGTCGAGCGCGATGTTGGCGGTGATCGTCAGCACGAGTCGGCCCCGCTCACTCGGGGTCGGTCGGCGGCGGCGCGGTCGGTGGCGGCGCAACCGGGGTGGCGGGGGGCGTCTCCGGCGGCTTGGGCCCCGGCTTCTTGCGCTCGGCCGACTGCTGCCGGTCGCGCTGGTCCAGCTGGCGGTCACTCATGGGGATGCCCAGGTCGGGCTCGGCCCCGGCCGGCAGCCCCTCGGCGGCCTCGGCGCCCGCCAGCGCGTCGTCGCGGGCCTTGTCACCCTTCCTGCGCGCCCGGACGTGCGTGCCGGCGAGGGGGTCTGCGCCCTCGTGGGTGGCCTCGGTGGACCCGGCCCGTCGCTTGGTGGTCATCGGCGCGGGTCGCCACCTGAGCTGTCGCGAGCCAGGGCGGGCCGCATCGGTCGGCGCCACTCCACGCGGGCCAGGATGCCCAGCACCACGGCGGCCGCCAAGAACAGCAGAGAGATCGCGCGCTCGGTGCCTCCGCTGCCGGCGTCACCACCCTCGCCGCCGAGCCGCTCGATCCAGTCCGGCACCAGAGCAGTCACGACGGCCAGGAGCACACCGATCCCCGCGAGCACCACCTCGGCCCAGAACCGTCGCCTCACCCCAGGTCCGCGCATCACCCGCTCCTCCCGATCGGACGGTCGGGCCGCATCCCCGCCGCTCCCGGCGGGGGCACCGGGCCCCTCGTCCAAGGATGGACCCGGGTCGCTCCCGCGACAAGGTGTGGGAGGGGGCAGGTCGCGGGTGGGCGGGTCGCGGGTGAGCATCCGGGCAGGTGGGCATTCCCGGCAGGTGGGCCTTCCCGGGCAGGAGAACGGCGGGCGACTGGGTGCAGTAGTCGCCCGCCGTTCCGACCGACCCCGTCCCCCGGACAGGCGGTCACCAGTGAGACGTCCCCGGCCCCGGAAAGTGACGGCAGGCCGGCGGGGTCGCCGTGCGGCCTAGGGTGACGGGCTCCCGGCGACCGGTGTCGAACCGCTCGAGGTCTGCACCGGGGGCGTCGGCGCCGTGGTGGGCTCGGCTGCAGTAGGGCTCGAGGGCGACGTGCTGGTCGATGGGGTGGGGGTGTCGACGGACTGCGGTCCGCTCGGTGCCGTGGTGCTCGCCGGCGCGGGGGCCGCCGCAGGCGCCGTCACGGTGACGGTGACTGCGGGGGTGGGCGGGGACGTCGACGCGACCCTCGCGGGCGGCGCGGCGCCGGTCTTGGCGGGGACTGGCGTCGCCACCTTCGTGGCGCGCGGGGCCTGGCCCACGACCGGGTCCGCGGTGGTGGTGTCGACCGCCGCACAGTGCCGGCGGTCGGACTCGTGGCCGGCCACCAGGACCCCGGTGGCGGCGACCATGGACACGAGGAGGACGAGTATGGCGCCGCCTCCCCTCGTCCGCCGGATGAGCAGCAGACCGGCGGCGGCGGAACCGAGCAGGAGGCTCGCGGCTGCGGCCATGAGGGCGGCCAGGGTGTCGAAGGACTCGGGGCAGGTCGGGTTCATGCGCGGGGGAAGGACTCTTTCGGTGACGCTGCAGGGGCGTTGAGCCTGCACTGGTGTGGGGTGCTCGGAACAGGGAGATGTCGGGCGAATCCGGGGGAGGGCACAGGCGCCCTCAACTGGTACTGACGCGCCAGCAACGAATGTGTGACGCGACGCGAATCATTTACTGCCGCAATGGATTTCGATCGCTGCTCGGCTTGGCATCAGCCTGCGATGACGGGTACCTTGCGGGAGCCCGGTCGGCGATCGGGCGCTGGACGAGTTGCCGAATCCTGCCCCCGGCCAGCCATCGACCTTCAGGGCAGGAGCGGGGAAACCACTTCGGACCGACTCGGTCCTTGGGGTGAAGCCGCCCTCGTCGACGTTGCAGAGGCCGACTCCGGTCACGTGGCGACGGCGAGCGCGGCCGGGCACACCTCCGCCCGAACCCGACAGCTCACCTCGCAGGCGGTGGAGGAGTTGGCCCATGTCATTGACGTACATCGGAAGACATCGCAAACCCCGGCGTCGCCGCTACCGGGGCTCGGCGGCTGCGGCCGCCCTGGTGACGATCGGCTGCCTCGCCGCCGGCGTACCCAACGCGGCGGCTGCCCCGGCCCCGACCGCCACAGGAGTCCTGGCCTGGCCGGTCCTGCGCCAGGGCTCCACGGGCGCCCACGTCGTCGCGATCCAGCGCATCGTCGGCGTCACGGCGGACGGGGTCTTCGGTCCGAGGACCACAGCAGCCGTGCGGCGCTACCAGGGACGGCACCACCTGACCCCTGACGGAGTGGTCGGCCCCCGGACTGCGGCGGTCATGCGCCGGGGTCCCAAGGCGGCAGCTGCCAAGGCGGCCCGCACCAAGGCGGCCCCTGTCAAGGCTGGGGCGTCCAAGGCAGGGGCGTCCAGGGCTGGGGCGTCCCCGTCGCTGTCGAGCACCGTGGTGGCCATTGCAGCCGCCTACACCGGGATTCCCTACCGGCGTGGGGGCACCGGGCCCGGCGGCTTCGACTGCTCCGGCTACACGTCGTTCGTCTACCGCAAGGCAGGCAAGTCCATCCCGCGCACCGCGGCTGCCCAGCAGGCCGCCGCGCGCCGGGTCTCGACACCACGACCGGGCGACCTGGTCTTCTTCGGGTCGCCGGCCTACCACGTGGGCATCTACGCCGGGGGTGGCTACATGTTCGACGCGGGCAAGCCGGGCCTCGTCACGCAGAAGCGCAAGGTCTTCGCCGGGGTGTCGGGGTACGGCCGCTTCTAGGCCTGCGACGCGCAGGGCCGTCGCGAAGACGCCCGCCGGCGGCCAAGGGGGGTGCGCTCAGGCCGCCGGCGGGTGCCCATCAAGCGACCGGAGGTTCGAAGGCCGGCCACACAGGAGAGACGTCGGATCCCCCTGAACCGTGACGGCTCACTGTCGGTCGGTGTCCTGGTCCACCCGGTCCGCGAGCTGGTCTGCGATCAGCGCCCAGTGCGTCCGGACCTGCCTCAGGTGGTCGTGGCCGTGTCGCGCGGCCTGGCGCTGACGCGACGCGAAGTCTCGCAGCGCCTGGTTCAGGACGGTGCCCTCCTGGTCGTCGTGGACCTCCAGGACCAGCCGTGGGCCTCGGCCGGCCTGCGGATCGACGTCCAGGGTGCGCTCCCACTGCAGGGCAGCCCGGTCGAACTCCTCCAGCGTCACGGCAGGGTCGTGGGCCGCCCGCCACAGCGGGTGGGCGCGATCCGCCGGCATCCCCCTCGCGTCAACCTGCCGAGGAGCCGCCGGCTCACCACGGGACACGTCCGGGAACGCGAGCACGCCGAAGGGAAGCCCCTGTCCAGTTCGATGTTCCTCCACGCCGTGTCAGACGCACGGATCGGTATGACGTGACGACTGCCGCCCGCGGGCGGCCCTTGCTCATCGGCCGAGCACGTCCCGCTCGCCCGGGTGGCGGGCCGGGTCAGCCTCGGGCAGGGCGTCGACGGCCCAGTCCGAGCGCTTCCACTCCGGGACGGGAGTCAGGCACCCCTCGCGCGGCACGAACCGCGAGCGCCGCACGAGCTCGTACCGGTGGATGTAGCGCGGGCAGTTCGGGTAGACGGCCCGGGCACGCACCCGGATGACGAGCTGGGCCTCGGGGTACTCCTCGCGCAACGGGTCCTCGAGGTCGATGCTCGCGACCCCCTCGAGCCGCATCCGGTGTCCGCGCTCGAAGTCGATGAACAGCAGCCCGACATCGGGGTTGACCAGCACGTTGCCGGCCGAGAGGTACATGCCGTTCCCGTCGTAGCTGGGAAACGCGATCGTGTGCGGGTCGAGCACCCGCACGAAGCCGGGCTCACCACCCTTGTACGAGCAGGTCGGCCGTCCCTGGTCGTCCGCCGTCGCGAGGAAGAACATGTCGCGCGCCTCGATGAACGCGCGGTCGCCGTCGCCGATGGTGTCGCTGACGAGAAGGTCGTCGATGCGGTCGGCCAGCGCCCTGGTGTCGAACCGGTCCTGCAGCGCCCGGCTGCCCTCGTGGTACGTCGATGACATCGAGTCCTCCCTCAGGGGGTCCTGCGCATGAAGGTGAGGTGGGTGACCCCGCTCGGCGAGGAGACGGCTTCGACGTCGTAGTCGTCCTCGACGCCTTCGAGCCCGTCCCAGATCCGGACTCCGCGGCCGAGCACGATGGGGACCTGGACGAGGTGCAGGTGGTCGACGAGCCCGGCAGCGACGAAGTCGCGCACGACGGTGGGGCCGCCACCGAGCCGGACGTCCAGGCCGTCGGCGGACTCGCGTGCGGTCTCCAGCGCCTCGGCCGGGGTGGCGTCGAGGAAGTGGAACGTCGTGCCACCCTCCATCTCGATCGAGGGGCGCGGGTGGTGGGTGAGCACGTAGGTCGGTGTGTGGAACGGCGGGTTCGGCCCCCACCAGCCCTTCCACTGCGGGTCGGTGTGCCAGCCGGGCGGTCCGAACTTGTTGGCGCCCATGATCTCGGCGCCGATGCCCTCACTGTGGCGGCGGGCGAACGAGTCGTCGACGCCGACGGTGCCGCCTTCGCCCCAGAAGCGGGTCGCGAACATCCACTCGTGCAGGCGCTCACCGGCATGGCCGAACGGTGCCTCCAACGACTGCGGCTCGCCGGTGGCGAAGCCGTCGAGGGAGATGGCCAGGTTGTGGACCCGGGTCAACGACATCCGCCTCATCGCCCTTCGGCGCGGCGCAGGACCGTCTCGAACTGCCTGGCCAGGACACGCCGCCCCACCACCGGGATCAGGGCCGCGACGATGCGGCCGGTGAACGAGGCGGGCAGCCTCTTCAGGGAGACCCGCAGGTCGGTGCCGCCCCCTGCCGGCAGGAGCTCGTAGCGCCAGCTGCTGCCCGGCGCCCACAGGTTCGACTCGAGGGTGTCGATCGTGACGGTGCCGGCGGCGGCGTCCCACGAGTAGCGCTCCCGCTCCCAGCCCATGCCCGTGCCCTCGGTGACCTCGGCCCAGCCAGGACCCTGGTCGTGGACCGTGAAGTGCTCGGAGTCGACGTTCGGCCACCAGCGGGAACGCTCGGGGCCGAAGTCGGTGATCACGGCCAGGACGTCGCCCGGCGACAGGCTCGTGTGGACGGTGAACCTCGTGCTGGTCATCAGGGTCCCCTCGGTGGCCGCGGAGTGGCTGCTCTCGGAGGACCATCATGCGCCACCCGGTCATTCCGTGGCAGGCATGGCGACGGGGCACTCGCACCGGTGGGTGCGAGTGCCCCGTTCAGGCGCCTGCCGCGGCGGGCTGGTCCTCCGTCACTTCACCTCGGCGCGGCGGACGACGAGCAGCCCGATCGCCATCGGCAGGAGGAACCACAGGCCACCGGAGACGGCCAGGTGCTGCCACTGCTGGCTGGTCAGGCTGCCGTCGAACAGCGCGGTCTGCGAGTAGTTGTAGTCCACCCACGGCTGCAGGTCGGCGAACCACTTCTGGTTGGCGGCGAGCAGGCCGAGTAGCGGGGGCAGCACCAGCGTGTACACGAAGTACGTGACGATGGCGCCCGCGGAGTTGCGGATGAGCAGGCCGAGCGTGAAGCCGAACAGCATGCCCAGGACACTGCCCAGGACGATGAGCGCGAAGTGCGCCGCCGAGACGTTCCAGACCGGGTCGACCCCGGCGATGGCACTCCCGACCAGGGTGCCGAGCACCCCCACGACAAGGGCGACGACCATCGAGGTGACCCCCACGGCGATGGCTGCGAGGAACTTGGCCCCGAGCACACGACCACGGTGCGGCACGAGGGTGAAGGTCGTCAGGCCGCTGCGCTGGCTCCACTCGCTCGTCACGGCGAGGATCCCGATCATCGGCAGGATCACCGTCATCGGGGCGCCGATGGCTGCCGCGAAGTTGTCGAAGGTCAGCTGGTCGTCCGGTGCGAACACGATGATCGCGGCCGTGGCGAGCACGCTGGTGATGACGATGCTGGCCATCAGCCAGAAGCCCGATCGCGTGTCGAACATCTTGCGCAGCTCCACCGCGATGATGCGGGTGAGCGGGATCCGTGCCGGCGCCTTGCGGCTGCGGGCTGGGGACTCGGCCGACGGGGAGGTCGGTTTGGTCAGGACGGCGGTGGTCATGCTGCTGCTCCTTCGCGCTGGGTGTCTGCGGTGAGCTCGAGGAACATCTCCTCGAGCCCGGCTCCGTCGGCGGCGCGGAGCTCGGTGAGGACCACCTGGGCGGCGAGGGCGATCTCGCCGACGTGGTCGGGTGAGGCGTCGGTGTGCACGCTGCCGTCGGGGTGACGGGTGATCGCCAGGCCAGCGCGCTCCATCGCGGTGGCGAGCGCCGCACTCTCGCGGGCACGGACCACGGTGCCGGCCGCTGCGAGCAGGTCGGCCTTGGTGCCCTGGGCCACGATCCGACCGTTGCCGATGACCACCAGGTCGTCGGCGATGACCTCGATCTCGTGCAGCAGGTGCGACGAGAGCAGCACCGTGCCGCCCTGGTCGGCGAACCCGCGGAGCAGGTCGCGCATCCAGCGGATCCCGGCAGGGTCGAGCCCGTTCGCCGGCTCGTCGAGGATGAGGATGTGCGGGTCACCCAGGAGGGCGGTGCCGATGCCGAGCCGCTGGCGCATGCCCAAGGAGTAGTCGCGGACCCGGCGGTCGGCCTCGTCGGCGGTCAGGCTGACGAGGTCGAGCATCTCCTGGACGCGCGTGCGCGGCAGGCCCATCGTGCGCTGGGCGAGGGTGAGGATCTCGCGACCCGTGCGCCCCGCGTGCTGTGCCGACGCGTCGAGGAGGACGCCCACCTCGGCCCCGGGGTTGGGCAGGTCGGTGAACCGTCGCCCGTCGACGGTTGCGGTCCCCGAGGTGGCGGGCGTGAGGCCGACGATGATGCGCATCGTCGTGGACTTTCCGGCGCCGTTGGGGCCGAGGAAGCCGGTGACCCGGCCGGTGGCCGCGGTGAAGGAGACGTCGTCGACGGCGGTCATCCCGCGCCCGTAGGTCTTCGTGAGTGATTCGACAGTGATCATGTCGAGCATCGTGCTGGTGGCGAGCTGGTCACCACATCGGGGAGGCGCCTGATCCCCACCCTGACGCGCCCCTGACGCACCCTCGGGGTCACCCCTGACGACGCGTGGCTGCGAGGATGGGGGCATGCCGGACATCGCACCTTCTCCGGGCGGCGTGCGCGTCGACCGCGTGGTCACCTCCGCCGACGGGTTCGACAACAACACGTGGGTGATCGGCGACGACCGGGAGTGCTGGGTCATCGACGCCGGACACGACGGTCGCCCCATCGTGAAGTCCATCGCCCGCGGCAGGAAGGTCAGGGGCGTCCTCGTGACGCACGGCCACTGGGACCACATCGACGCGGTCGGTGAGGTCTGCGACGGCACGCGCGCCCCGTCATACCTCCATCCTGGCGACCGGTTCCTCTGGGACGAGCTGTATCCCGTGACCCCCGACCGCGACCTGGCCGACGGCCAGGTCCTCACGGTCGGCGACGTCACCCTGCACGTCATCCACACCCCGGGGCACACGCCCGGGTCCACCTGCTTCCATGCCGCCGAGCTGGGGGTGGTCTTCACCGGGGACACGCTCTTTCCCGGGGGGCCTGGCGCGACCAGGCACGACTACAGCGACTTCGACACCATCATCGCGTCCGTGCGCGACCGGCTCTTCACGCTGGACCCGGCCACCCACGTCCTGCCCGGCCATGGCGAGCCGACGGTCGTGGGGACCGAGCTGCCGCACCTGCAGGAGTGGGTCGACCGACGCTGGTGACCCCCTCCCCGAGTGGGCGGGCGGTCAGCTGAACAGCATCACCCCGGCGACGACCAGGAGCACCGACGCCAGGTAGACGGCCACGACCACGGCGATGAGCGCCGTCACTCCGTGGCTCAGCCACCACGAGGTCTCGTGGTGGGGGACGTGTCGATGAGTCAGTCCTGTGCGCATCGCGCACCACCTCAGTCTCGGGAATCCCGGCCACGTCCAGCCTGACACATCCACCCGATCCCGTGCAGCAAGGGCACGCCGCAGCACGCCGACCCCCGACCGTGACCGTGCGCGTAACCCGGAGGGCACGTCCGGCGATTACCTGCACGAGTCGTCGACCTCAATCCCCCTGAGCCGGCGACTTGAGCATGGCTGAGGCAGGTCCTCACCCAACCCCTTGGCTGGCCGCGCGCACGTCCCCCCCAGGCGACGCGGCCAGCCAAGGCCTTTTCCGCGGAACCACCCCACCGAGGCGGCGGGACACGGCAGTCTTGGGCGTGTGGGGGAACTGAGCGACGGCACCATCGCCGAGGCGCAGCGCGGGGACGGCGCAGCCTTCCGCGAGCTCTACCTCGCCCTTGCTCCCGCGGTCGCCGGATACCTGCGCTCGCACGGGTCGTCCGACCCCGAGGCCCTGACCAGCGAGGTCTTCCTCACGGTGCACCGGCGGCTGCCCGAGCTGACCGGCGGCGCCCGCGGGCTCCGGACGTTCGTCTTCTCGGTCGCGCACGCGCGCATCGTCGACGAGCTGCGGACGCGATCCCGCGCGCCGCAGCTCCTCGGGTACGACGCCGCCGACGACCCGCGCTCGGCTCCGTCCGCCGAGGACCAAGCCCTGGTCGGCCTGGCCACCCACACGGCCATCGAGATGCTCAGCAAGCTCGCCGAGTCGCAGCGCGAGGTGCTGGCCCTGCGGGTCGTCGCCGGCCTCACGCTCGAGGAGACCGCCGAGGCCACCGGTCGCACCGTGGGCGCCGTCAAGCAGCTCCAGCGGCGCGGGCTGGTCGCGCTGCGTGCCCAGGTCGTGGAACGAGGTGTAACCCTGTGACCTCCAGCGACGATGACCGAAGTGGTATGAACCGGTCGAAGCGTGACCAGAGCATCCTCGACCTGGTCAGCGGCCCGGGGGACGAGGCGGTCCGCGCTGCACTCCAGGACCTGGCGTCCCTCGCGGAGGCCCCCGCACCTGCCCCGACCGAGGCGCTGGCCGCCGTCTTCGACACCAGGCCCGGTCCGCAGCGCACGCGGCGCTCGCCGGGGCGCATCGCCGGTGGCACCACGGCGTTCGTCGGGCTCCTCGTGGCGTCCGGCACCGCCGCAGCGGCCCTCGGCGGCGGCATCCCCTGGATCGACGACGAGCCGGCCACCCCTCGCGCGGCGGCCACCCACCCGTCCGAGTCCGACCAGCCCCCCGCGGGCGGCCCGTATGCCGACGCCGTGCCGCACGCCCGCACGTCACCGAGGGCGTCGGGCGAGGCTCCCCGAACCGTCACCGGTGCGACTCCCCCGGCCCCGGTCAGGACGACCGCATCGCCCACCGACCTCCCGCGTGTGGCTGTCCGCGGCGCGGGCCGCGGGAGGCCGACCGAGCTGACGCTGCGGCGGTCGTCGTCGCGGGGCGGCCCGACCGAGGGGACGCTGCCGGTCGAGCACCCGACGGTCGCGGACGCGACGGTCCCCCAGGCCGAGGGGACACCCGGCGCCCCTGAGCTCGGCACCGACGCCGCGACCGTCCTGCCCGCGGACCCTGCCGA
>NZ_JBFUEO010000050.1:0-20433 GCF_056403935.1 Pedococcus sp. P2_E4
GGCCACGGCCGCGACCCGCGAACGCATCCTCGCCGCGGCGTCCGAGCTGTTCGCCGACCGGGGCTTCCACGCGACCCCGATGACCGCCGTCGCCGAGGCGTCAGGGCTGTCGCAGACCGGGCTGCTGCACCACTTCCCCAGCAAGGACGACCTCCTGGCCGAGGTGCTGCACCAGCGCGACCTGCGAGACCTGGCGATGTTCGCGACGGCCCGCGACCACGCGCCGCGCGGATGGGAGGTGTGGGAGGACATGACCACCCTCGTGCGGATCAACAGCGAGCGCGAGGCGCTGGTCCGGCTGTTCACCAGCCTCGCGGGTGAGGCCGTCGACCCCGACCATCCCGGCCACGCCTGGCTCGGCGAGCACCACGCCAGCGCCGTCGAGACGCTGGCCGCGGCGTTGCGTGACGCGGTCGAGGACGGCACGGCCAGGGACGGGATCCCCGCCGAGAGCCTCGCCCGTCAGGCGGTCGCGCTCATGGACGGTCTGCAGCTGCAGTGGCTCATGCGGTCCGACGAGGTCGACATGGCCGCGGACTTCGAGGAGTTCGTCACCACGGTCCGGTCCCGCTGGACACCCTGACCGACCCGGCGCGAGCCCCGGCTACCGTGGCGCGGTGACCACGAGGCCCCGCGACCCGGCCCAGAGCCGGCAGATCCTGCGGCTGGCCGTCCCCGCGTTCCTCGCGCTCGTCGCGGAGCCGCTGTTCCTGCTGGCCGACTCGGCGATCATCGGCCACCTCGGCACGCCCCAGCTCGCCGGTCTCGGCGTCGCGAGCGCCACCTTGATCACGGCGGCCAACATCTTCGTCTTCCTCGCCTACGGCACCACGTCGATCGTGGCGCGCCAGATCGGCGCGGGCAGCGAACGTGGGGCCCTCGAGGCCGGCATCGACGGCACCTGGCTGGCCGTCGGCCTCGGTGCGGTCACGTCGGTCGGCGTGGCCCTCGCGGCCGAGCCGCTGTGTCGCCTCTTCGGCGCCTCCCCCGACGCCATCGGGTACGCCGTCACCTACCTGCGCGTCTCCGCCCTCGGCATCCCCGCGATGCTCGTGGCGCTGGCCGCGACGGGGGTGCTGCGCGGKCTCCAGGACACCCGCACGCCCCTCGTCGCGTCGGTCTCGGGCTTCTCGGCGAACGTCGTGCTCAACCTCGTGTTCGTCTACGGCTTCGGGTGGGGCATCGCGGGCTCCGCCTGGGGGACGGTCATCGCCCAGACCAGTATGGCGGCCGCGCTCGTCACCGTGATGGTGCGGCACGCCCGGGCGACCGGGGCAACCCTGCACGCGCACCCGGTGCGGGTGCTGCGGGCCGCCGTCACCGGCATACCGCTGCTCGTCCGCACTTTGGCGCTGCGGGCGATCCTGCTCGTCACCACCTGGGTCGCCGCGGGGCTCGGCGACGTCCCACTGGCCTCCCACCAGGTCGCGGCGACCGTGTGGAGCTTCCTCGCGTTCGCGCTCGACGCGCTGGCCATCGCCGCTCAGGCACTGACCGGCAAGGCCCTGGGCGCGGGCGACGTCACGGCCGCCCGGACGGCCACCACGACGATGGTCCGCTGGGGGATCTGGGGCGGGGCGGTCCTGGGCCTGGTCGTGCTCGCCCTGCACCGCGTCCTGCCCGCGCTGTTCACGACCGACCCCGCGGTGCGCTCGGCGCTCGCGGCAGCGCTCGTGGTGGTCGCGATCGGGCAACCGCTCGCCGGCTACGTCTTCGTCGTCGACGGAGTCCTCATCGGAGCGGGAGACGGCCGATGGCTCGCCGGCGCGATGGCGGCGACGCTCGCGCTCTACCTGCCGCTCGCGCTGTGGGTGCACTCGGCCGGCGACGCCCTGCTCGGCCGCGGGGCGCCTTGGGCCGTATCCGTGCTGTGGGTGGTGTTCACCGCGTTCATGGCGATCCGCGCGTGCTTCTTCTGGTGGCGGATCCGCGGAGACGCGTGGGCGGTCACGGGCGCGGCCCGCTGAGCTTCCCGAGGTCGTGAGCCAGCTCAGGTGACGCGCGTCGCCGCCTCGCGCCGGGCGTCCCCGGCCGCCTGCAACGACCCGTCTGCCCGCAGGGCAGCCGCTCCCACGCCACCGAAGAACATCGACCGCTGCCCGTGCGAGTAGGTCGGCAGGCCGAGCGACTCCGCCGCCTCGACGATGCCGGGCTCGTCCTCGTGGTCGACCCGGGCCGAGCCGTCGTCGAGGAAGCGCACGTGGACGCGCGCGGCGTCTATGGCGTCCTGCAGGGGCAGTCCCTGGACGCAGTGCCGGTGCAGCACCTGCATGAGCGCTGTCGTGATGCGGTCGGCCCCGGGACTGCCGATGGCCAGGCCCGACCCGTCGTCGTTGCGGGCCACGGACGGCGCCATGTTCGAGGCCAGCCGGGTGCCCGAGGGCAGGGCGTGCAGCCCGTGGCGGTTGAGCTCGGGCTCGCCGAGGCAGTTGTTGAGCAACATGCCCGTCCCCGGCACGGTTGCCCCCGACCCGTAGCCGCTCGAGGCCGTGATCGCACACAGGGTGCCGTCGGAGTCCACCACCGAGACGTGCGCGGTCGACGACGACGTCGGCAGACCCGCCAGGCCGTACCGCTCGACGCGCTCGAGCAGCGCGTAGCCGTCCTCCTCGAGGTCCAGCGACAGGTCGTGCACCCCCAACCGGTAGCGCAGGACCGCGCGCTGCACCTCGACCACCCGCGCCCAGTCGGCCGACCGGGTCTTGGCCAGCTCGCGGACCATGACCGCGAGCATCGGCCCGCCCACCGACGGAGGGGGGTTCGTGGCCAGGTCCCAGTCACCCAGCCGCACCCGCACGGGCTGGCGCACGACCGCCCGGTATGCCGCGAGGTCGGCGGACGTGACCAGCCCACCGCGGGCCTCGCTGTCGGCGGCGATCCGCGCGGCGAGGTCGCCGGTGTACAACGACCGGGCGCCCTCCTCGCAGATCTGCTCGAGGGTCGTCGCGAGGTCGGGGTTGGTGGCCGTGTCGCCGGGCTGGAGGGGCGAGCCGTCGGCGCGCCGGATCAGGGGTGGGGTGTGCGGGTCCCACGCGAAGACCGAGTCACCGGTGATCGCCAGGTAGCTGGCCGCCGCGCCACCGATGCGGTAGCCCTCGCGCGCGGCGTGGACGCTGGGCGCGAGCACCTCACGCCACGGTGCGCGCCCGTGCCGGTCGTGGGCGACGCCGAGCGCCGCGAAGGCGCCGGGCGTCGCGACGCTGCCGTGACCGGCATACAGGGTGAGCCCCCCGCCGTAGCTCGTGGTGATCTCACGCAGTCCGGTGCCCAGCCGCTCGACCGGCAGTCCCCGCCCGGGCATCTCGACGTTGCCGTCGATCGTCTCGGGCTCGCCACCGGCCGGCCAGACGGTGACGAACGCTCCCCCGAGCACCGAGACAATGCCCGGCTCGGTGGTCATGGCCGCCACCATGGCCGCGATCGCGGCGTCCACGGCGTTGCCCCCGGCGGCCGTCGCCGCGAGTGCTGCCTCTGCCGAGGCGGGCCCGGTCGCGGCCACGGCCACACGCGTCGTCATGCCGCGATTGTGTCCCATGCCCGGACCGGTTGTCCCTGCGCGCGCGAATCGCCCTGCCATCGACCGCAGTTGCGCCAGCAAGCGTCAGGCGACGCGGAGGAGCACAAGTCAAAGATTTGGTAAAAGTTCCCTTGTCGTGGTTACGGCCTCCGCGAGCACGAGCGCGTGCGTGGACGGGTGGCGGCGGATCAGCATCGCGCCGGACTGGTCCGCGCATCTCGCTTGCAGGTCGTCCTGCGGCCCGTCCACAGTGTGCCCGGGTCCGCAGGGGCGGGCCCTTTCGGTTGAGCCGGGGAGGAATCACGATGAGAGCTCGACGTGCCGCCGGGGTGGCGGTTCTCGCGATGACCATGGGTGTCGCCACTGCGCAAGGGGCGAGCGCGGTCGACTGGCATGGATGCACGTCCGGCAGCCTCTGCGTCTGGCAGGGCCAGAACTTCACGCTGGCTGCCGTACCCGGCGGCAGCAAGTTCTCGCAGACCAACTACGCCTGGCGCTACGACGGCAACGGAGCCACGTTCGCCGTGTGGGACAACGACGAGTCGTGGGTCAACCACTCGTCCGCCGGAAACAGCGTCGGCGTCTATGCCAACGTGGGTTTCGCGGGTTGGGTCGAGGTGTGCCTCTACCCGGGCACGACCTTGACGGGCACCAGCGGCAGGAATGCCAACAACGGCCGATCGAACAAGTGGAAGTCCGGCAACGGTTGCTACGCCGCGGTGTAGGCATCGTCGTCGCCGGTGTGGTGACAGTCCTGACGGGTTGCGGGCCGACGGCTCAGGTGTCGGAACCGGCGCCCCATGCCGAGGTTTCTCCCATCGAATCACTCGTTCCGGTCCTTTCGCAGTCGGATGAGCGCACGCTCTGGGAGGCGCAGAGACGCCTCGTCCGCTCCTGCATGTCCAGGAGAGGGCTGGACTTCACGTTTCCGTCGTGGGAGGAGCAGCAGGCTGCCTCGGGTTTGCAGGACCAGGCCGTCTCCACCCCGCGAAGCGCGTTCGCGAACCCCGCGTGGGCCAAGCAGAACGGCTATGGCTTCGACGCCCGAGCCGTCGAGGCCATCCGAGGCAAGCACCTGGGTCCAGAGTCGGGAACGACGCTCGACACGGAGACCGAGGAAGCCCTCTACGGGTCCCCGGCAGCAGCCACCGAGACCATCGACCTGGGTCCAGAGCAGGGGAAGCTCTCGTTCGGACGAGATGGCTGCTACGCCCAGACCCAGCAGGTCCTGTTCGGCGACATCCGGGAGTGGTACACGGTTCGCCAGATCGCGACGAATCTCAGCGGCCAGCTTCACCGAGAAGCCCTGGCCGACCCAGCCGTCGCCAGCGCCCTCCAGGGCTGGCGAGACTGCATGGGATCAAGGGGCTGGAACAGCTTCCAGCAGCAAGGCGACGCGTTCGCTCGCGTCGCGCGCGAGTACGAGTCCAGACCCGGGAACGCCCGCAAGGTCGAGCTCACGATCGCGACCGCCGACGCCGAGTGCACCGTGTCCTCGGGCTACGACAAGGCACTGGGCAAGTCTGAGAAGGAGGTTGCGGAGGCTGCCCAACAGAAGGCGAACGCGACGATTCTGGGCTACGTCAGGATGCGTTCCGAGGCCATCAGCAAGGCGAACTCGATCCTGGGCGGCTCGTGAGTCCCCCCGGACCTGCCGCCTCGACCGCCGCGACCGGCACGAGACCCCGATTCAGGCTGATCGCGCTCGTGGTCGCACTCGCCGGCGCCTGTGTCGTGTGCTTCCTTCTGGGCGCCCGGATCTCCAACCCACGGCAGGCAGCGGCGTCGGCAGCTGCCCCTGACATCGGACCCGTGACGATCAAAGTCGAGCGAACGGTCGTCAGGCAGGAGGTCTCGTTCGGGGCGTCCCTGCAGCGCGGCGACCTCCCGGTGGCAGCACCTGCTCGTGACGATGCGTCTCTGGTGGTGACGGGTCTGCCCCTGCGCGCCGGCCAGGCAGTGGTCCTGGGTCGTCCGCTGGCGATGGTGTCCGGCCGGCCGATCCTCGTTCTGCACGGCAGCCTCCCTGCCTACCGGGACCTGAAGGAGGGGATGAGGGGACCCGACGTGAGCCAGCTGCGCGCCGCCCTCGACGAGCTCGGCCTGACGACGAGCAGCGACAGACGAGGAACCTTCGGCCGCGCGACGACCGCCGCTGTCGCCCGGCTCTACACGCGGGCGGGGTTCGACGCCCCCACCATCAACGGTGACGCCCCTGCATCGCCGGATGACGCCGCCGGACAGGTCATCGCCACCACGTACCTGCCGCGAGGTGAGGCGGTGTTCGTGACCGGAGCCGCACCCACCGTCGCCGAGGTCCGCGCCGGCGTTGGGCAGGTGGTCTCAGCCGGCGACACGATCCTCACCCTGCGGACCGGAACGCCGGTGCTGACCGGGGCGGTGGACCCCTCGCTGACCACGGCCCTCGTCCCCGGGCTGACCGGCGTGGCGACGGATCAGGCCTCGGGCAAGGAGTTCCCGGTCGTCACCACCCGCCTGCCCACCCTCTCCGGAGGCGCCGCCGCCGACGCTCCACAGGTCAAGGACAGCGAGAACGGACTGGCCACGACGGAGGCCACCTCCAACGTGGCCGTGACCTTCCGGGGGTCCCAGCCCATCCCCGCGTCGATGTCGGGTGCGTTCCAGGTCTCGATCACGATCAGGAAGACCGAGGATGAGGTGTTGGCTGTCCCGGTGAGCGCCGTCTCGACGACCAGCGCCGGAAAGACGGTCGTCGTGGTGCTCTCCGGTGACGGCACCGAGGACCAGGTCGAGGTGGCTGCCGGGATGTCCGGACAAGGCCTGGTCGAGATCTCGTCCACGGATCGCCGGCTCGTGGCCGGGACCCTGGTCGTCCTCGGTCACCGGCCCCGACGCGCGAGCCTGTGACGCGCGGCGTGGTGCCCACGGCAGCCCTGGAGCTCGTCGAGCTCAGGAAGACCTACCCGGGCGACGTACCCGTGCACGCGCTCACCGGTGTCACCCTCGGCATCGGTGACGGTGAGGCCGTGTCCGTCGTCGGCCCCTCTGGCTCGGGCAAGTCGACCCTGCTCAACATCCTCGGCCTCTTGGACCGCCCGTCGCAGGGCGACTACCGCATCGGCGGTGTCGACACCGGCGGACTGTCGGAGACGGCGAGAACCGCCCTGCGAGCGCACACCTTCGGCTTCGTCTTCCAGTCGTTCCATCTCCTGGACGACCGCGACGTCGTGGGCAACGTGGAGCTCGGCATGCTCTATGGGCGCAGGGGGCCGAAGGAACGCCGGGCGCGAGCGGCAGACGCTGTCCACCGGGTGGGGTTGGACCATCGCGCCGGCTCGCGTCCGCGCACCCTCAGCGGGGGTGAGCGCCAACGGGTGGCCATTGCTTGGGCCATCGCGGGCCGGCCGGCCGTGCTCCTGTGCGACGAGCCGACTGGCAACCTCGACTCAGCCACGGCAGACGGGATCATGCAGCTCCTGAGGTCGCTCAACCACGAGGGCCTCACGCTCGTGGTGGTCACCCACGATGCGTCGGTGGCGCGCAGCATGCCGCGCACGGTCCGCGTCCGCGATGGGCAGGTACGCGAGGAGTTCCACAGTGCGCCGGCCTAGGTGGCGCACGCCGTCCAGGCGACCCGGTGCGGCTCACCTCCGTGACGCAGTGTCCAGGCTGACGTGGGGGGATCTGCTCGACGAGGTCTCTCTCAGCATCTTCGCAAAGCCGAGCCGGGCGGTCCTGACGACGCTCGGGACCGTCTTGGGCGTCGCCACCGTGATCTGCACGGTCGGACTGTCCCAGACGGCCGCTGCCCAGGTGACTGCTCGCTTCGACGCGCTCGAGGCCACCACGCTGGTCGTCCGTGACTCCCGGCCTGACGCCCACCTGCCGCCCTTCGGTGCGGATCGACTGGCTGCCCTGCGCCGCACACCCGGTGTGGAGGCAGCCGGCGAGTCATGGGCCCTGCCGCACGAGCTCGCCGCCAGTCTCCTGGCGCGCACCGATCCCACCCACCCACCCGTGCGGCTGACCGTCCAGGCCGTGACCCCGGAGACCATCGAGGCCGTCGGTGGGGTCATGGGGGCTGGGGTCCCGCTGGGCGAGTTCCACCTGACCAGCGACGAGCCGGTGGTCGTGCTGGGCAGCGGCGCTGCCGCTGGTCTCGGGTTCGATCCGCTCTGGACGGGTCGAAGCGTCCATCTCGCAGGTCAGCGCCTCACGGTGATCGGCGTCCTGACCAGCGCACCCCGGCGCCCCGAACTCCTGTCGGCGGCGCTCGTGACACCAGGAACGGCCCTGTCATTGAGCAGGGTCGTGTCAGGCCCCGGCGCCACGACTCTCCCCCACGAGGTCACGATCAAGGTTCGAACGGGTGCGGCTCGGGCGGTCGCCGAGGTGGCGCCGCTCGAGCTCCTTCCCACGGATCCCGGTCGACTCACGACTGAGGTCCCGCCCTCTCCGGCCGAGTTCCGACAACAGGTCCAAGGCGATCTGGGCACCGTGTTCTACGTGCTCGGAGCCGTGTCGTTGCTGCTGGGCCTGCTCGGCATTGCCAACTCGGGCATGGTCGCCGTCATGCAGCGCAGAGGCGAGTTCGGACTCAGACGGGCTCTCGGCGCACGACCCCGCCACATCGCTGCACAAGTCCTCACCGAGGCAGCCGTACTGGGCGCGCTCGGAGGGGTGGGAGGACTGCTGTCCGGCTTGGCCGTCATCCTGGGCACGGCCCTGCACCGCGGCTGGGTGCCCGTCCTGAACCCCTCCATCATGGCTCTGGGCGGGCTCTCAGGGCTGGCGACAGGACTTCTGGCAGGCATCTACCCTGCGTGGCAGGCATCGCGGGTCGAGCCGGTCGAGGCGCTCCGGACCTAAGGGCTTGACCCGGGCGGACCACAGGTCAAGCCGTACTCCCCGGTGACGCCGGTGGCCGCGGCGGTGTCACGAATGTGCGCTGGCGTGTCTTGTGCTCCACGTAGTCCTCGCGCGCCGACCGGGTGCTGTCGAGCTCCGAGACCTCGCTGACCGGCACGTCCCACCACGCCTGGCTGTCGGGGGCAGACACCGTGGGGTCGGTCTCGACGTGGATGACGACCGGGCCGGCGTCGGCAGGCCACGCCTTGGCCTCCCGGACGCCCTGCTCGAGCTCGTCACGCGAGTGCACCTCGATGACGTGGGCCCCGAGGCTGCGCGCGTTGGCGGCGAGGTCGACCGGCAGCCGTTCGCCGTCGAGCCTGCCGCTGGACGAGTCGCGGTAGCGGTAGCTGGTGCCGAACCGCTGCGACCCGAGCGACTGCGAGAGGGCGCCGATCGAGCCGAACCCGTGGTTCTGCACGAGCACCACGATCACCTTGACCCGCTCCTGGACGGCCGTGACGAGCTCGGTCGGCATCATGAGGTAGCCGCCGTCCCCGACCATGGCGAAGACGTCACGGCTGTCGTCCGCGAGCCGGATGCCGATCGACGCGGGCACCTCGTAGCCCATGCAGGAGTAGCCGTACTCGACGTGGTAGCCCTTGCGGTCCCGGACCCGCCACAGCTTGTGCAGATCGCCGGGCATGGACCCCGCCGCGCAGAGGACGACGTCGCGCAGGTCGCTCAGCTCGTTGACCACACCGAGCACCTCGGACTGGGTGAGCACACCGTCGGCGAGCGCGGCGCTGACCTCGGGCGGAGGGTTGAAGGCTGCCTCGACGACCGCATCCCACTGTGCCCAGAGGTCCGCCTGCCGCTCGCGGTAGGCGGGCTCCACGGCATACCCCTCGAGGGCCGCGGCGAGGGCGGTGAGGGCCTCGCGGGCGTCGGCGACCACCGACAGACCCGCGTGCTTGCCCGCGTCGAAGCGGGCGATGTTGAGGTTGACGAAGCGAACACCCTTGTCCTGGAACGCGGTTCGTGACGCGGTGGTGAAGTCCGACCAGCGCGTCCCCACGCCGATGACGACGTCGGCCTCGCTGGCGAGCGCGTTCGCGGCGGTGGTGCCCGTGGAGCCGATCGCCCCCATCGCCTGCGGGTGCCCGTGCGGCAGGGACCCCTTGCCCGCCTGGCTCTCCCCCACCGGTATGCCGGTCTGCTCGCAGAGCGCGCGCAGCGCCTCCTCGGCCCCCGAGTAGTGCACGCCGCCGCCGGCGACGACCAGGGGCCGCTTCGCGGCCCGCACGATGGCAGCGGCGTCCTCGATGTCGACCGCCTCGGGCAGCGGCCGCGCGACCCGCCAGACCCGCGGTGCGAACAGGTCGAGCGGCCAGTCGAAGGCCTCGGCCTGCACGTCCTGCGGCAGGGCGATGGTCACGGCGCCCGTCTCGACCGGGTCCGTGAGCACCCGCATCGCCCCCAGCAGCGCGGAGGGGAGCTGCTCCGGCCGGGTCACCCGGTCGAAGAACCGCGACAGCGGGCGGAAGGCGTCGTTGACGGTGACGTCCGCGGCATACGGCACCTCGAGCTCCTGGAGCACCGGGGTCGCGACGCGGGTGGCGAAGGTGCCCGAGGGCAGCAGCAGCACCGGGATCCGGTTGATCGTGGCGAGCGCGGCGCCGGTGAGCATGTTGGTGGACCCCGGCCCGACCGACGCCGTGCACGCCCACGTCTGGAGGCGGTCCTTCTGCCGGGCGAAGGCGACGCTGGTGTGCACCATGGCCTGCTCGTTGCGGGCCAGCACATAGGGGAGGTGCTCCTCGTGACCACCCCGGCTGTCCGCCAGCTCGTTCTGGAGCAGCGCCTGGCCGAGGCCCGCGACGTTGCCGTGGCCGAAGATCCCGAAGCACCCGGCGAAGAGCTTCTGTCGCTCGCCGTCGCGCTCGGTCCACTGGTTCGCCAGGAACCGCACGACGGCCTGGGCGACGGTCAGCCGGACCGTGGACAACTCGGCGGACGACTCGGGTTGCTGCGACATCAGCTGCCTCCAGATGGGAGTCGGGGGTCGAGTGACTGCGAGGTCCAGGTCTCGCGGACCCAGGCATGGGCCGGGTCGTCGCAGATCAGCCAGGCCCGCTCCCGACCCGGACCGGCCATCACGTTGAGGTAGTAGAGGTCATAGCCGGGGGCGGCCATCGAGGGGCCGTGCCAGCCGTGCGGCACGAGGACCACGTCTCCGGTGCGGACCTCGGCCAGGACGTCGATGGGGCGATCGTCCGTGCCGTAGACCCGTTGGTAGCCCACGGGATCCACGGTGTCGGCGGTGGGCGCGCCTGCCTCGACCTGCACCTCGAAGTAGTAGATCTCCTCGAGCTCGGTCTCGACGCCGTCGCGCTCCTCGTCGTGCTTGTGCGGCGGGTACGAGCTCCAGTTGCCTGCCGGCGTGATGACCTCGCAGGCAATGAGCGAGTCCGCGTCGAGGACGCCGGGCGTCCCGAAGTTGCGCACCTCGCGGCTGGCCTGCCCGGCTCCTCGCAGCTCGACCGGCACCTCGCCGGCGCCGAGGTGACGGAACGGCAGGGCGTCCTCGCGCTTCGACGCGGCAGCGAGGGCGACGGCGACCCGGGCAGGTCCGTCCCCCGTCAGGGTGACCCGCGACCCGCGAGGCAGGTACGCGACGTCGGTGGGCCCGGCGAACACCGAGGCCCGACCGGCCAGCTGCACCTCCTGCTCACCGCCCGTGTCGTCGACGCAGTGGACGCTGAGCGCCCCCGCGAGGGGCACCACCACGCCCTCCTGCGCGCCCAGCTCGAGGGTGCGGCTCTGCCCGTCGGCGAGGGACCCGACCCGCAGGCCGGTGTGGACCCAGCCGTCGCGGGAGTCGTCGACCACGACGTCCCAGCCACCGCCTGCACCGGCCCCCAGGGGCAGCACCCAGCGCCCCTGGTCGCTCACGCCACCACCTGGGCCCCGTGGACCAGCCCGGCGGCGACGTCCACCGCGGCCGCGACGTCCCCGTCGGGTGGGTAGAGCAGCGCCCTGCCGACGACCAGCCCGCGCACTGCGGGCAGCTCGAGCGCTCGGCCCCACGCGGCATACGTGTCGGCGGCGTCGCCCTGGGGATCACCACCGAGCAGGAGGGTGGGCAGGGTCGTCGCCTCCATGACTCGTTYGAGCTCGTCGACCACGGGCAGCTTGAGCCAGGTGTGGGCGCTGGTCGCGCCGAGCCCGGCGGCGATGTGGATCGACCGGATCGTCGACTCGGGGTCGAGCAGGTTGACCACCCGCCCGTCCCGGCGCTCGGACAGGAACGGCTCGACCATCGCCATGAGCCCGCGCTCGGCGAGCTCGCCGACGGCCTGCGCACTCGCCTCGAGGGTCGGCGCGGTGCCAGGGTCGTCGAGGGCCACCCGGGTGAGCATCTTGCCGCCCTCGAGCCCGTCCCGGGCGATCTGCGCGGCCGTGTAGGCGGTGAAGCGGTCGTCGAGCTCGAAGCACGCACCCTGCAGCCCGCCGCGGTTCATCGACCCGATCGCGACCTTGCCCTCCAGGGCGCCGAGCAGCAGCAGGTCCTCGAGCACGTCCGGGGTGCCCAGCACACCGTCGACGCCCGGACGGGACAGCGCAGTCACGAGGCGGTCGAGCAGCTCGCCGCGACTCGCCATGGCGCCCGAGTCGCCACGCACCCCGAGCGCCCCTCGGGCGGGGTGGTCGGCCGCGACCACGAGCAGCCGGCCGTCCTCGCCGACGAGCCCGCGGCGCCGTCGCGCCTGCCAGGCCGCCGCGATGCGGTGGGGCTCGCGCACCCTGATCTCGGTGAGGTCGGCCACCGTCACGACAGCGGAGGTCATCGCGCCGCCCCGGAGGTGCGCGTGGCGCCGAGGCGCGACTCCACCTCGGCGGAGGTGGGCATCGCGGTCGAGCACTCGAGCCGCGAGGCCACGATGGCCCCGGCGACGTTCGCGAACTCCACCACGCGGCGCAGGTCCCAGCCGCTGAGCAGCCCGTGGCACAGGGCGCCGCCGAACGCATCTCCGGCACCGAGCCCGTTGACGACCTCGACCGGGAACGGTGGCACCTCGACGCGCTCGTCCCGCGTGACGGCGAGCACGCCCCGGGGACCCTGTTTGACGACGGCCAGCTCGACCCCTCGCTCGAGGAGGGCGTCCGCGGCGCGGTGGGGGTCGGTCTCGCCCACCGCGACCTCGCACTCCTCGCGGTTGCCGACCGCGACGGTGACCTGCTCCAGGGCCCGGCCGACCTGGGCGCTGGCCGCCTCGGGCTCCGGCCAGAACATCGGTCGGTAGTCGAGGTCGAGCACGGTGTGGCGCCGTCGGCCACGGACCTGCCAGGCCCGCCAGTGCGCGCTGCGGCTCGGCTCCTGGGAGAGCCCGGTGACGGTCGCCCAGAAGACGCCGGCCTGCGCGATGGCCTGCTCCGGCAGCTCGTCGGGCTCGATCAGCAGGTCCGGGGCCGTCGGATAGCGGTAGAAGTACAGCGGGAAGTCGTCCGGCGGGAAGATCTCGCAGAACGTCACGGGGGTCGGGGGTCCGTCGACCTCGGTGATGAACCGCGGGTCGACCCCGAGCCGCTGCGACTCCCGGCGCACGTACCGGCCGAAGGCGTCGCGGCCGGTCCGGGTGATGAGGGCGACGGCGTGGCCGTGCCGGGCCGCTGCGACGGCGACGTTCGTGGCGCTCCCGCCGAGGAACTTCTGGAAGGTCTGCACGTCCTCCAGGCCGACCCCGCTCTGGAGCGGGTAGATGTCGGCGCTGATCCTGCCCATCGCCACGACGTCGTATGCCGTGCCGTCACCCGGGGCGGCCGCGGCGCCAGTGGGGGCGTCGCCCACGGGCTCACCCTCGCTGCCCACCATCAGATCCCCACACCCGATCGCTGCGCGGCGATGCCGAGCAGCAGGTACAGGCTGGTGCGCACGTCCTCGACCGGACCCTCGTCAGTGGGCTCGGCGTCGAGGATGGTGTCCTGCTCGAGGACGTACCACCCGGCATACCCGCTGTCCTCGAGCGAGTTGACGATGGCGGCGACGTCCACGTCTCCCTCACCGAGGGGGACGTACAGCCCACCCGCCACGGCCTCGGTGTAGGTGACCTCGCCCGACCGGACCCGCTGGGCCCAGTCGAGGCGGACGTCCTTGAGGTGGACGTGCTTGACGCGCTGGGGGTGCTCGCGGGCCACCCGGACCGGGTCCCCGCCACCGATCAGCAGGTGACCCGTGTCGAGGCACAGCCCGACGCGGCTGCCGGCGAGCACCCGGTCGGTCTCGTCACCCGTCTCGACCATGGTGCCGACATGGGGGTGCAGCGTCGCGGTGAGACCGCGGGCGGCCGCGGCGTCGGCCAGCACGTCGAGGTTGGCGAGCAGCGTCGCCCAGCCCCCGTCGTCGAGCTCGGGACGCGTGTCGTAGCCGTCGGACCCGGTCGCGGCGGCCAGCACGAGCGTGGACGCACTCGCGGCGACAAGCCCGTCCATGGCCAGCTCCACCTCCGGGAGCGGGTCGTGACCGGGGTCGTGCAGCACGACGGGGACGAACTGTCCGACCGCCAGCAGTCCGTGCTCGGCGAGCACCGCTGCCTTCTCGGCGGGGTCTGCCGGCAGGAAGTCGTCGGGGCCGAACTCCGTGGCGGCCAGGCCGACCTCGCCCATCTGGGTGAGGACGGTCGCCGGGTCGTACTGCCAGCCCCAGCCGGGGACCTCGCAGACGCCCCACGAGATCGGGGCACCGGCGACGCGGTCGTCGAGCGGCGGGATGGTGAGGTTCACAGGGTCTCGATCTCCTCCAGGCGCACGACGCGCCCCTCGCGGCGGGACAGCTCACACGCCTCGGCGGTCCGGAACGCCTGGAGGGCGTCCTCGACGGTGCACGGGCTCGGCCTCCGTCCGGCCGCCACCTCGGCGAACGCGGTCAGCTCGGCACGGTACGCGGGCAGGAACCGGTCCATGAAGGACTGGTGCGGCGGGCCGGGCGGGAACTGCGCGCCGGGCTCGGCCGACCGCATCGCCAGCGAGTCGTCGAGGCCGACCGCCATCGCACCGGCGCTGCCGTGCGCCTCCATGCGGACGTCGTGGCCGCCGCCGTTGTAGCGGGTCGAGGACACGAGGACCAGCGTGTCGTCGTCGAGGGTGAGGACCGCGGCGGCGGTGTCGACGTCGCCGGCTTCGGCGAAGAACGGTGCGCCCTTGTTGGCGCCGGTCGCGTAGGCGGACACGACCTCCCCTCCCGTCACGAACCGGACGATGTCGAAGTCGTGCACGTTGCAGTCCCGGAAGATCCCGCCACTGCCGGGGATGTATGCCGCGTGCGGCGGGGACGCGTCGTGCGTCGCCGCGCGGATGGTGTGGACGAAGCCCAGCTCGCCACCGCGGACCGCCTCCGCGAGGCGCCGGTAGCCGCGGTCGAAGCGGCGCTGGAAGCCGATGTGCACGGGGGTGTCCGAGCTCGCCGCCAGCTTGGCCAGCTCGAGCGTCTCGGTCAGCGTGGACGCCACCGGCTTCTCGCAGAAGGTGGGGACCCCGGCCTCCAGCCCCTGGCGCAGCAGGGTGGCGTGCGCCGGTGTGGCCGCCGCGATGACGAGGCCGTCGACCCCCGACGCCAGCAGGGCCGCCGGGTCCTCGGCGAACCCGACGTCCAGCTGGGCCGCGACCTCCCTGGCGACCGTGGTGTCCGCGTCCGTGAGGACCAGTTCGTCCACGAAGTCGAGCCCCTGGAGGGTCTGGGCGTGGAAGGCCCCGATCCGGCCGACTCCGACGAGCCCGATGCGCATCGCTGCTCCTTGTCCTGTGGTGCTGGGCGTGCTGACGTGGCGACCGAGGCCCGCGGGTGCGCGTCGTGCCGGTGCTGCGACTCAGCGTGACGGTGGGCCGATCGGCTGTCAACTATTTGTCCTTACATTCTCATGTGCTATCCACCTGTGCGGGAAGCCACTACGATTCGCCGGTATGGCGCAGCAGCTGGACCTCCGCATCGACCGGTCCTCGCCGGTGCCGCTGTACCACCAGCTCGCCGAGCAGCTCGGCGCCGCGATCGCCAGCGGCCAGCTCCAGCCGGGGGACGCGTTCGAGAACGAGGTGGGCCTGGGCGAACGGCTGGGCCTGTCCCGCCCGACGGTCCGCCGGGCGATCCAGGAGCTCGTGGCCCAGGGCCTGCTCCTGCGTCGGCGGGGGCTGGGCACGACGGTCGCCACCCGCAAGGTCCACCGCCGCGCGGAGCTCACCAGCCTCTACGACGACCTCGACCGCGCGGGCGCCCGGCCGCGGACGACCGTGCTCGGCCACGAGGTCGTCCGGGACGAGGTCGTCGCCGCAGCGCTCGACCTGCCGGCCGACACCGAGCTGCTCTCGATCGTCCGGCTCCGCTGGTCCGGCGACGCCCCCTTGGCGGTCCTGCGCAACTGGTTGCCACCGCACCTCGCCGACATCGGACGCGAGGAGCTCGAGCAGCGAGGGCTCTACGAGATCCTGCGCGACCGGGCCGTCCGCCCGGTGGTGGCCCACCAGTGCATCGGCGCCCGGCCCGCGACGGCGACCGAACGCCGCCAGCTGCGGATCCGGGGCAACGAGCCGGTCCTCACCATGACCCGCAGCGCCTTCGACGCCCTCGGCAAGCCGGTCGAGTACGGCGACCACTGCTACCGGGCGGCCAGCTACAGCATCGAGGTCATGGTCGACGAACGCTGATGGTCCGTCCCGATGCGCCCCATCGACGAACTTTGACCAACTTGTCCGACTCCTGACCAACTCCTGCCGAATCCCCACCATTCGCGGACGTCCACCACAGCGATGGTGACCGCAACGCTTCCTAGGGTGGCGACACCCCGCCTCCGGACGGGACGTCCCGGAGCGGGAAACCCCCGGCTCCGCCACGAAGGGAAACCCATGAAGCGCACATCACTTCGCATCGCCCTCGCCGCCTCAGGAGTCGCGGCCCTGTCGTTCGTCACCGCAGGAGTCGTCGCCGCCGCGCCCACCGGCACGACCGGATCCTCCAGCGAGGTCCCGACGTTCCAGGAGTTCGCCGACGGCGCCTACCAGGACATCGACGGGCAGTACGTCGTCAACGGTGACGAGGTCGAGGGCAGCAGGGGCGGGCTGCGGCAGTTCTACGACCGCATGATGTCCGAGGCCAAGACCGACCCGGACTCCCTCATCGTCAACACCGTCAACGGCGTCGACGACAAATGGAGCGCCTCGCAGGCCCTCAACCTGACCTACTGCGTCAGCGACAAGTTCGGTGCGCGCAAGGGCGACATCATCAACGCCATGAACGGCGGCTCCGGCCTGTGGGAGTCCGCCAGCACCAAGGTCAACTTCGTCTACGTTCCCGCGCAGGACGCCAACTGCAACACCCGCAACAACGCGATCCTGTTCTCGGTCGAGCCGGTCTCGACCACGCAGTACATCGCCCGGGCGTTCTTCCCGAGCACCGCCAAGCGTTCCCGCAACGTCCTCGTCGACGACTCGATCTGGACCTCGGGCTCGTGGACCCCGGCCAACATCCTCGGCCACGAGCTGGGCCACACGCTGGGCTTCCGCCACGAGCACACCCGTCCCGAGGCCGGGACCTGCTTCGAGGACAACAACTGGCGTCCCCTGACGCCGTACGACAGCTCGTCGATCATGCACTACCCGCAGTGCAACGGCGGGTCGGCCAACCTGCAGTTCCAGGCCAGCGACGCCACCGGCGTGCGCGCGCTCTACGGCAGCTGACCCCGACGCGAAGGCCCGTCACCCCAGCGGGGTGACGGGCCTTTGCTGTGCCGTGGCTGCGGTCAGCCGGCGACGACGTGGAGGGTGACCTTGGCCTGCACGTCGGGGTGCAGGCGGACCAGGGCCTCGTGGGTGCCGGTCGACTTGATCGGCGTGGTGATCTCGATCTTGCGGCGGTCGAGCTCGGGGCCACCGGCAGCCTTGACGGCAGCGGCGATGTCCGTGGTCGACACGGCGCCGAACAGGCGACCCGAGCCGCCCGCGTGGGCGACGACCTTGACGGCCTTGTTCTCGAGGTTGCCCTTGATCGACTTGGCCTCCTCGAGGGAGTTGATCGCGCGGACCTCACGGCCCTTGGCGATCGAGTCGACCTGCTTCTGCCCGCCCTTGGTCCACGCGGTGGCCAGGCCACGGCGGAACAGGAAGTTGCGGGCGTAGCCGTCCTTGACGTCGACGACGTCACCGGGGTTGCCGAGGCTGGAGACCTCGTGGGTCAGAATGACCTTCATTGTCAGTTCCTTCCGTAGGTCCGGCGTCAGCGGGACGAGCTGGAGTAGGGCAGCAGCGCCATCTCGCGGGCGTTCTTGACCGCGGTGGCGATGAGTCGCTGCTCCTGGACGGACACACCGGTCACCCGCCGAGCGCGGATCTTGCCGCGGTCGGAGATGAACTTGCGCAGCAGCGCAGTGTCCTTGTAGTCGATGTTCTCGACCTTCGCCGCCTTCAGCGGGTTGGCCTTCTTCTTGGGCTTGCGCACAACGGGCTTGGCCATCGTGGTGCTCTCCTTCTGTTCAGGATGAGCCCTGGTCTCCCAGGGATGGTGTTCTTGCTCTTTTCGGTGGGTATGCCGTGTGCTCACCACCCGCGCTCATCGCGCGGAGGGGGCCACCCGGCATACCGGAGTGATCTGGACCTGCGTCGATCAGAAGGGGGGCTCGTCGTAGGACGGCGCTCCGCCGCCCCAACCGCCACCCTGCTGGGCTCCACCCTGGCCGGCCGCAGGGGCCGCCTGGCCACCGGCCGGACCGGTCGCCCAGGGGTCTTCCTGCTGGCCGCCGTAGCCGCCACCGGAACCGCCCTGGCCACCCTGGCCGCCACCGGAGAAGCCTCCGGCGTTGCCCCGCTGGGTCTTGTTGACCTTGGCGGTCGCGTAGCGCAGCGAGGGGCCGACCTCGTCGACCTCCATCTCCACGACGGTGCGCTTCTCGCCCTCCTTGGTCTCGTACGAGCGAGACTTCAGGCGGCCGGACACGATGACCCGGGTGCCGCGCTGCAGCGACTCGGCGACGTTCTCTGCCGCGTCACGCCACACCGAGCAGCGCATGAACAGCGTCTCGCCGTCCTTCCACTCGTTGGACTGTCGGTCGAACTGTCGCGGCGTCGAGGCCACGGTGAAGTTCGCGACGGCAGCACCCGAGGGGGTGAAGCGCAGCTCGGGGTCGCCGGTGATGTTGCCGATGACGGTGATGACGGTGTCGCCAGCCATGGAGCGTGTCCCCTGTCGTGTCAGGTGTGGGTCGGGTGGATCAGGTGGTGGTGCAGGTCAGGTCGGTGCAGCTCAGGCGCCGGGGCGCAGGAGCTTGGTACGCATGACCGACTCGTTGAGGCCGAGCTGACGGTCCAGCTCCTTGGCCGTGGCCGGCTCTGCGGTGAAGTTGACGACGGCGTAGATGCCCTCGGACTTCTTCTTGATGTCGAAGGCGAGCCGACGACGGCCCCAGATGTCGACGTTGTCGACGGTGCCCTTGTCCTTGGTGACGACGGTGAGGAACTTGTCGAGCGACGGCGCGACGGTCCGGTCGTCGAGCTCGGGGTCGAGGATGACCATGAGTTCGTACTGACGCATGCTGGTAACCCGCCTCCTTTGGTCTGTGCGGTCACGGTCTCTCCGTGACAGGAGGGTTGCAGTGCGATCCCCCGCAGCGACTGCCCCGGGGGAACCTGAATAGGATACCGGCCCGCGCCGACAATCTCCGAATCGTTGTCCACAGCCGCCGGGGCCGCCGGGCCGGGGTCAGCCGAAACGGACCAGCAGCTGGTCGGTGGCGTCGGTGAAGTCGCCCGCCAGCTCGTCGACGACGGCGTCCGAGTCCGGGTCGACATCGGTGTCGGCGGCGGTGTCGGTGTCGGCGTCGAGGGGTTCCTCGGCCGGGGTGTGCTCGGGGCGGGCCGCGGCCGTGCTCCAGACCCGCCAGACCAGGTAGCCGACGGCCGCGACGCGCAGGGTGAGGAAGAGCGCGTACCAGCCCGCGGGCAGCCCGCGGTCGGGGGTCGACAACCCGGCGACGTACAGCCAGACGCCCACGAAGTGCAGGGCCTCGGCGCCGGCCCAGACGAGCGAGTCGCGCCAGCGCACCCCGCACAGGGCGGCGAGCGGCACCAGCCACAGGGACGCCTGCACCGGGAACGCCTTGCCCGTGACGAGGGCGAGGGCCACGAGGACCAGGGCCACCTCGCCGAGCGTCGGCCGGCGCCAGGTCGAGAGCGTGAAGAGCGCGCCCGCCACGRCGGTGACGACCAGACCGGCCACGGCCAGCGCCGTGGCCCCGCCGGGCGGCAGCGGCGACAGGCCGACCAGCTGCGGCAGCATCCACGGCGACCCGAGGCCGGCGGGCGAGTCCCACCAGACCAGGGTCGAGCGCAGGATCGCCGACGGGTTGCCGACGAGGAAGGGCACCAGCACGACGGCCACGGTGGCAGCGGCCGCCGCGAGGACCCGCCGCACGGCGACCAGGCGTCCGGTGCGGACACCGAGGAGCACCAGGGCGAACAACAGCAGGAGCGGATAGGTCCGCGCCATCACGCCCAGGCCGAGCAGGACGCCTGCCTGCACGGGTCGTCGCCGCCCCCAGGCCCACAGGCCCGCCGCAGCCAGGACGACGCCGAGCAGGTCGACCGAGACGAGGCCGGCCAGCAGCAGCACCGGGCTGAGGGCCACCTGCGCCGCCGCGTGGGCGTGCCGTGGCCGGGAGGAGGCCGTGAACCAGACGACGGCGAGCGCGAAGGCCGTCGCGAGCAGCGCCCACAAGGCGAAGTACCACCGGGTCTGCGCCAGGAACGACCCGCCGGGCACGAGCCCGCCCACCAGCGCCATGACGGACCCCGTGATCACCGGGTGGTCCGCCGTCACACCGGTGCCCCCGACATACGCCGACAGGCCTGAGTCGAGGTGACCGAGCTGGTACTGGGCGGGCAGGTCCGAGAAGCAGGCGTGCCAGAACTGGTCGGACCCGGTCCAGCCCTTCTGGACGCAGTGCGCCTTCTGGCCCACGGCGGCCGCCATCGTGGCGGCCGTCGCGGCCAGGAGCGCGGCCGTGGTGGCGGCGAGCGACCCGGCGCGGGCCGAGGCGTGCGCGCCG
>NZ_JBFUEO010000051.1:0-19762 GCF_056403935.1 Pedococcus sp. P2_E4
CCGGAGTGTCGGTGGCGTACGTCGCCACGGGCGCGAACTTCCCTGATGCCCTGTCTGGTGGTCCTGCTGGCGGGGTCGGTGGTGGGCCGGTCCTACTGCTGGCTCCGGGTGGCGTGCCTGCTCCGGTAGCTACCGAGCTCAAGCGCCTCAAGCCCGGCCGGATCGTGATCCTGGGCGGGACCGGCACGGTGTCGGCCAAGATCGCCACCGCGCTGCAAACCTACGCGACCCCCCGAACCCTGGGAATCGCCACTACGGAGTTGCCAAACGCCGTCGCAGGTGCCCCCTACACAGCCCAGCTGCAGGCTGCCGGCGGAGCCGCGCCCTACACCTGGGCGTCGTCTGGTCTGCCGGCTGGTTTGGCCCTGGACCCCGCCACGGGAGTGGTGTCGGGGACGCCCAAGGCGACCGGCTCCGGGCGCGTGCAGGTCGGCGTGACCGACGCACAGAAAAGGGTGGCCTCCAGGTTCCTGACCCTGTCTGTGCCCAGGACAGTCCCGGTCCAGTGCAGGGAGCAGGCCTGTGTCGTCACGGTGCCCGAGTCGACCACCAAGAATGTCACTGCCACCCAACTGGTATCGGTCCACCGGGACGACACCGGAGCGATCGACAGCGTGACAACCACGGGGGTGACGGTCGCCGCCAAGGATGTCCTTGTCCTGCCAGTGTCGACGCTCACCCCATCCGGTGCCGTTGCCGTCGTCGAGTCGGTTGCCCCGGCTGCAGGTGGGGTTACCGTGGCGAGCACGAGTCCTGGAGACTTCGGTACCGCCTACAGCAGCGGCACCCTGATCACCGATGGCGCTGGTGCCGCCGGGACGGTGCTGGTTGGGCCCAAGGTGCTCAAGATGGGTGAGTCCACACAGGCTCTGGCCGCAATCACTTGCTCGGGGTCTGCCAGCTCCACGGCTTCGGTGACCCTTACCCCCACGTTGACCCCGACCATGGTGGCCGTGTGGAATCACAACGTCGGCTACATCGGCGATGTGTACCTCGGTTTCGGTGGCCTGCAAACCGCGGCGGTGTCGCTGGAGGGGACCATCGTCGTGGCTTTCGATGCGGACCTCAAAGCCTCCGGTACCTGCAGCGTGACCCTGCCAACCATCACCCGCGTCGTCCCGGCCGGCAACCTCGGCGCCGTCATCTTGCGAGTGACCCCAAAGGCCTCGCTTACCGCAAACGCTGTGGTCGCCGCCAATGCCGCGGTCAGCCTGACCTGCTACAGCGGCTACTACTGGAGCGAGGGTCGAGGGTCCTCCACTAACTACTGCCGCGACAGCGCCGAACCGTTGCAGCTGTCGCAGGCGACCGCAACAGCGACACTCACCGGAACTTTGGGCGCGGAGGTCACACTCAACGACCTCGTCGGACTCAACGGCGACCTCACGGCCACTCTCACCGCCAGCAGCACCCCTACTGGCACCACCATCGCCAGTCTCGACGGCAAACTCGACGCCACCCTCGGCGCCTGTCTCGCCTGCTTCTGGAAAGGCGCCCCCGCCCAAGTCGCCCTCGCCAACCAAACCATCTGGTCCAAGAGGCTCTGGGCCATTAGCGCCCCACCACCACCAAACGGTGGCCCCGGGACAGCCCGTGCCATCGCGGTAGGGCCCATCAACACCTGCGCGATCACGAACGCGGGTGGCGCCAAATGCTGGGGAAACAACGAGACTGGGCAACTCGGCAACGGCCGCGTAAGCAACGGTGACACGCCAGTTCCCGTTCAGGTGACTGGCCTCACGTCCGGCGTCACTGCCATCGCCGTGGGCGGCAGCCACGCATGCGCGATCGTCGTCGGGGGCGCAGCCAAGTGCTGGGGAAGCAATGGCTCCGGACAGCTCGGGAACGGCCGCAACACCGACTCATCGGTACCTGTGGCGGTGACCGGCCTTTCCGCCGGCGTCACCGCCATCTCAGCCGGGGACCGGGGCTCCTGCGCGGTCACGAGCGGGGGGGCCGTCAAGTGCTGGGGCGACAACTTCGGCGGCCTGTTGGGTAACGGTGGCACGACTAACTCATCAGTCCCGGTTCAGGTAACAGGATTGACCGCCGGGGTCAGCGCCGTCTCCGCCACCGGCGACCACACCTGCGCCCTGACCACCAACGGCGCCGTGAAGTGCTGGGGCTACAACGGTTTCGGTGAGCTGGGCAACGGTGGCAGCGCCGATTCTCGCATCCCTGTCCAGGTGAGCGGGCTGGCCTCCGGTGTCACGGCGATATCCGTGCGTGGCGACAACACGTGCGCTATTGCGAGTGGCGGAGCCCTCAAGTGCTGGGGCTACAACCACTACGGTCAACTGGGCAACGGCAGCACCACCCTCGCAAGGGTCCCGGTTCAGGTGACTGGACTGACCGCCGGTGTCACCGCGGTGTCCGCTGGTACTAACCACACGTGCGCGGTTACGAGCGCTGGCGCCGTCAAGTGTTGGGGCGACAACGAGTTCTCCCAGCTTGGAAACGGCGTCACCACCCGTTCGCTCGTCCCGGTTCAGGTGACCGGACTGACCTCTGGCAGTCGAGCGATTACCGCGGGCTTCAGTCACAGTTGTGTGCTCACTAACGGTGGGATCACCAAGTGTTGGGGATACAACGGGTACGGAGTGCTGGGCGATGGCACGACCAGGTCATCCCCGAGCCCTGTCGACGTTCTGGGTCTCTAGCCGCCCCGGGGGCCGCACTGACTTGATCGCTCATGAACCGCGGACGTCGGGGCCAGGCCTTCAGGTCTCACGGTCACCGACTAAGCGTTGACGGCACACTCGCGGCGGAATGACGCACCCGTCAATTGATGTCTGGTGAGGCGAGGCGTCACCGGCCTGTTGGGCAGGTATCGATCGCCCGCCGAGTCGGGGCGTCGGACGCGGTTTGGCTAGTTCTCGTAGTCAGCGATGACCTTCGGCGCCACGAAGTTGACGTGCTTCAGCAGCTCCAAAGTTGTATGGTTCTCGGGCTCCTGCGCCATCCACTTGCGGACCGTGGCCCGCGGCTCTCCGGCCGACAGGGCGGCTAGAACCAGTGCGCGGCGATTCTGCGGGTGTGCCGACCGCGATAGAGCCGAGCGGATCACGGCTCTCGCTTCCCCCGGATCCCAAGCCGCAAGACGCTGCGCCGCGACCGCCAGCATCGGCAGCGAAGAGTCGCTGTCATCCACCATCGAGGCTGCCCAGTCACGGAGAGCCTTTCGCGGCCGCACGTTGCTGGGAAAGAGGCGCACGTACTGCCCGACAGACCACTGGTAGGACGCCCAGTCACTCTTTGCGTATTCGAGAAACCAGTCTTGAAGACTTCCGTGCGTAAACGCGTCCTTGAACAGGGGCATGAGCGCATCGGCCGCATGAGGCATCCGCTCAGCCAACTGTGCGAACTCCCGGACACGGTGACGGTTGTTGTGTTCGCGCATCCTCGTGGCCGCGAATTTCAGACTTGTACGGCTGGCTGTATCCGGATTCTCGAGGAGCTTGTCGATTAGCTCCTCGAGCGGCGCCTTGTCCTGGCGGTTGTCGAGGGCGTCGTCGACCGCACTGTGCTCAATCTCGAGCGCCTTCTCGGCGACAGCGTCCCCCTCCAAGAGCGCAGTCTTCGCCGAGTTGATGTTCATGCCCAGCGCTCGGGCCGCGTCCTGGAGCTCTGTTTGGGCACGACGCATCTGGGCTGGGTCGTCGCCGAACAGCCACATGTCGTCCATCCAGCGGGTCCAGCTTCTCCGACGGCTAGGGGATGGCTTCGCACCGACTAAAGAAAGTCCAGGAATGTCCACGGCGTGGTGATCCAGAACGTCGTCGAGCGGCCCTAGCACCAGGTTGGCCAAGACTGCTGAGGCCAAAGACCGCTGGGGCAGCCCGGACCGTTCCGAGACTCGGTCAAAACCCTCCAGAAATGAGAAGAGTCTGCGCGACACTGCAGTCTTCGCGCACTTGTCGTCTACTCCATTGCGCACTAGGTCCAGAGAGATGCTGGCGAAGCAGGAGACCAGATCGGTAACAAGCGCTGCTTCAAAGAAGGCCGTAGCTTCGCTGAGATGGGTCCGGTAGGCATCCCACTGCAGGCTGTTGTGTGAGTAACCGCCACGGCTAGAAGTGGCCGGCGGGAGGCGCCAGCCGTAAACGCTCGGATGAAGCTGGCCGATGAGATCGACACTCAATCGGTCGACGAGAGCCTGATATGCCAAGCGGTCGAGGACGTCCAAGACGACCGCCGGTCGGGAACCCCAGTTCTCCTTCGGAATATCGATTAGAGCCGGTCGCCGCGCCCCCGTTCCGTTCAAGTGATCCACCAACAGCTCCGGTCGACTACCCAACACGAACCCGATTTCCGGCCACCCCCAGGGATCACGATGCCAATCCCCGATAAATTCGCCCCGCACGTTTGCAGCGGCCACGCCAAAATCGAGAGTCTTTCCCCACTCGACACGTGCCATGCCAGCGAGCGTCTCATACGCCACCACATACGGCATGGCATTGGCATCGAGATAGGAGACCTGACTCTCCGCCCGGTCGGAGGCGTTGGCAACGGGGTCGCCGCACTCGCGGGCACGACAACTCCATTGACAACTCGACGGGGGCTGGGTGCATTACCCCAGTGAAGTGCTCCGAAGTTCGGTGTTCGAGATGGACGATCAGCGATGGCGTACGCGGTAGTCCTGCACGAGCGGCTCGATAACTGAGGCGAGTTCCTGGAGACCTTGCCAGGCTCGGTCGAGTGTGACCGTTTGATCGCACTCATTGGCTGCGAGCTTCGTCCGAAGCCCTTCTAGCTCGGTGTTTAAGGTCGCGAGAGCGTCAAGCATCTCGGTTGTGTCTGCAGGCTGGAATCGTCTTCGTCCGGGCATGGCCCAACGATGCCAGACCGTCCGGGTCTGGCGACTCAGGTTCTCCGAGGCCCAGGTTGACCCGTTGCCGGCCTCGACGCGCGGCCGCATCAGTCTCCGTTCGCCGACGGGTCGATGCAGCCGACAACTTGCGCGACTAATCGGCAGTCCCCACCGCTGCATGCGTCGGCAACCGTGACCACGGTGTGGTGTCCTTCTGTCGGCAGATCATCGGGGCGATCCCTCGAGGAGTGCGTCATTGTGGGCGGAGTGACTCACCGCTTCAGACGTATGACTACCCGGCTCAGCCGACCGCGGGCCCCATCGACGCCTTCACGTCGGACGCATAGAGCCCCGACCGCTCCTGCCCTGACAGGTCGCCGATCGCGTCCATCACCGCATCGGTGACGGCCCGCAGCAGCGCCGCCTTCTGGAACTGCGTCTGAAGCCCCGCGACGTCGATGGCCGGGCCGAACCGCACGGTGACCTTGGCGGGGCGGAACCCGTTCGACCCTGGCGGCTGGACCTTGTCGGTGCCGATGACGGCGCAGGGCACCAGGGTCGCGCCCGTCGACACTGCCATCCGCGCGACGCCCGTGCGTCCGCGGTGGAGCCGCCCGTCAGGTGAGCGGGTGCCCTCGGGGTAGACCCCGAACGCGTCGCCCCGGCGCAGGACCGCCTCCCCCAGCTCGAGCGAGGCCATGGCGGCCCGGGGGTCCGAACGGTCGACCGGGATCGTCCCGGCCGCGCTGTGGAACCAGCGCACCACGCCCCCGCGCAATCCCGTGCCTTGGAAGTACTCCGCCTTGCCGAGGAAGTGCACCTGACGACCCGCGGCGAGGGCGATGACGATGGAGTCGAAGAACGACAGGTGGTTGGAGGCGACGATGAGCGCTCCCGACTGGGGGACGTTCTCACGTCCCTCCACGTGCAGGCGGGTCGCCAGCGCCATCGGTGGCCCGACGAGGACGTGCCGCATGACCCACCGGCTGGCGAGGTCCTGGACGCTGCTGCCCGAGGTCATTCCCACTCGACGGTCATTCCCACTCGATGGTGCCCGGCGGCTTGCTGGTGACGTCGAGGACGACACGGTTGACGTCCTTCACCTCGTTGGTGATGCGGGTGGAGATCTTGGCGAGGACGTCGAAGGGCACCCGGGTCCAGTCGGCCGTCATCGCGTCCTCCGAGGACACGGGCCGCAGCACGACCGGGTGGCCGTACGTGCGGCCGTCACCCTGCACCCCCACGGAGCGCACGTCGGCGAGCAGCACCACCGGGCACTGCCAGATCTCGCGGTCGAGGCCGGCAGCGGTGAGCTCGTGCCGCGCGATGGCGTCGGCCGCCCGCAGGATCTCGAGCCGCTCGGCCGTCACCTCGCCGACGATGCGGATGCCGAGGCCGGGGCCGGGGAACGGCTGGCGCCACACGATCGCCTCGGGCACCCCCAGCTCGAGCCCGACCTGGCGGACCTCGTCCTTGAACAGCGAGCGCAACGGCTCGACCAGCTTGAACTGCAGGTCGTCCGGCAGCCCGCCGACGTTGTGGTGGGACTTGATGTTGGCCGCGCCGGTGCCGCCCCCGGACTCGACGACGTCCGGATAGAGCGTGCCCTGCACGAGGAACTCCACCGGGTGCTCGTCGTCGCCGCGCGACCCCACGACGTCGCGCGCCGCCTGCTCGAACACGCGGATGAACTCGCGGCCGATGATCTTGCGCTTGTCCTCGGGGTCGCTGATCCCGGCCAGCGCCGACAGGAACCGCTCGCGGGCTTCGACGACGAGCAGGTCGACCCCGGTCGCCGCGACGAACTCCTTCTCGACCTGCTCCGCCTCGCCGGCGCGCAACAGGCCGTGGTCGACGAACACACAGGTGAGCTGGTCACCGACAGCCTTCTGGACCAGCGCCGCCGCGACCGAGGAGTCGACGCCGCCGGAGAGGGCGCACAGGACACGCGAGGCGCCGACCTGCTCGCGGATCGACCCGACCAGCTCCTCGACGACGTTCGCCGCGGTCCAGTCGCCGGTGAGGCCGGCGCCCTTGTAGAGGAAGTTCTCCAGGACACGTTGGCCGAAGGTCGAGTGCATCACCTCGGGGTGCCACTGAACGCCATAGAGCTTGCGGTCGTCGTCCTCGAACGCCGCGACCGGCGCGCCCGCAGTCGAGGCGGTCACCCGCATGCCCGAGGGCGCCTCGGTGACCGAGTCGCCGTGGCTCATCCACACCGACTGCTCCTGGGGCTGGCCGTTGAACAGCGTCGAGGAGACGTCCGAGACGTTGGCTGGCGTGGCGCCATACTCCCCCAGCCCCGTGTGGGCCACGGTGCCGCCGAGCGCCTGGACCATCGACTGGAAGCCGTAGCACATGCCGAACACCGGCACCCCGGCCTCGAGCAGCGCCGCATCGAGCTCGGGCGCACCCTCGGCATAGACCGACGAGGGGCCGCCGGACAAGACGATCGCGGCCGGCTCCTTGGCGAGCAGCTCGGCGACCGTGGCCGTGTGCGGCACGACCTCGCTGTAGATGTTGGCCTCGCGGACGCGGCGGGCGATCAGCTGTGCGTACTGGGCACCGAAGTCGACCACGAGGACCGGCTTGGCCTGCAGCGGCGTGACGGGCGCCTCGACGACGTCGCCCTCGGAGGCGACACGGTCGTCGTCCTGGGCCTGCGTGACGTCCGCGGTCGCGTCGGTGGGAGTGCTGGCGGCAGAGGGGTCGCTCACGGGGTGAAGGCTACCGGCGGGCCACCGCGAGCCGCGCCTCGGTCTCAGCCGCGACCTTCCGCTCGGCCCAGAACGACAGGAACGGCACGACCCCGGCCAGCATGACCAGCACCATCTTGCCCAGCGACCAGCCGACCTTGAACCCGAGGTTGGCACTGGCCACGAGGTAGACCATGTAGATGAACCCGTGCGGCTGCGGCCACCAGTCGAGGGCATGGTTGTCGAAGCCGTAGCGCAGCACCATCTCGAGCACGAGCACCAGCAGCCCGACACCGACGATCAGCGCCATGACCTTGAAGAAGGTCAGCGCCTTGCGGGCCGCCTCGACGTCCTTGATCTCACTCACGCTGCTGGGCTCCTGGTTCGTCGTCGTCACGTCGAGCATCATCGCGCACCATCCTGAACCACATGAAGGCGGCAAAGCCCGCGAACAGCCACCACTGCAGCGCGTATGCCGCGTTGCGCCACTTGAGCCCGCCCGTCACCTGGGGCGGCGGCACCCGTTCCAGCCCCTGCGGCGGGGCGATCCCGGCACCGGTCGCCGACTTCTCGGACTGCGCGAACGTGAACGCGTTGTAGATCTCGCCGGGCCACTCGTTGACGAACAGCGACAGGTCGATGCTCCCGAACACCCGCGTGCCCGACGGAGCCCCGGCGGGGACGGCCGGCGCCGGGCTCGGCGACTCCCCCGGGGCCAATGACCCGTCGACCGACACCACACCGGCCGGCGGAGCCTGCACCACGGCCGGGTCGGTGACGAAGCCGCGCACGACGGCGAGCCGCGCCCCGCTCTCCTGGAGGTCGAGCGGGGTGAGGACCCACCACCCGGTCTCGCCCTCCAGCCGGCGCGGCCCGACGAGGACCTGCGCGTCCGCGGCATACGTCCCGATGGCCGTGACCGCCCGGCCCGACTGGGGGTTCGGGAAGGGCTCGTGCGGTCGGATCACGGTGTCCAGCAACGCTGGACGTGCCTCGTGAGCCTTGCGCAGCGCGTCTGCGAGGCCCTTGTCCTGCGCGACGTGCAGCTGCCACAGGCCGAGCTGGGTGAACGTCACGAGGATCACGACGAGGACGGCGAACAGGCCAAGCCAGCGGGGCTTGAGGGCGGTTCGCAGCACCGGGTCAGGCTACGGGACGCCTCGGACCGTGGATGACGGGGAGCCACGAGTCGCCACGCGGCGCCGGCCGCCACGCCGCCCACGCACCGCCCGGCGTAAAACCGGTGTCGGTCGGCGACACCCGGCACCTACCGTGGGAGGCCTGATGCAGACGATCCCGTTCCCTGACCCCGGCACGCCCGACACCCGCAGCTCCCTGCGCTTCATGGTGTGGGTCGCCCGGAAGCAGTGGCGCACCCAGGTGCTGGGCATGCTGACGGGGATGGTCTGGATGGTCTCGATCGCCCTCATCCCGGCGGCCGTGGGCAAGGGCGTCGACGAGGGCATCGTGCCCGGCGACCGGTCGGGCCTCCTGCGATGGGCCCTGGCCCTGCTCGCGCTGGGGGTCGTCGCCGCCTCGGCCGCGGCCGCCCGCCACTACTTCGCGGTGCACAACTGGCTCTACGCGTCGTACCGCGGGGCCCAGCTCACCGCCCTCGGCGCCGAGCGCGCGGGCCCGACCCTCACCCGGACCATGCCGTCCGGCGAGGTCGTCACGGTGTTCGCCAACGACGTGATGCGGCTCGGCGGCCTCTACGACGTCATGGGCCGGTTCTCCGGCGCCGTCGTCAGCTATGTCGTCGTCGGGGCGATCCTGCTCGCGGCGTCGCCGCCGCTGGGGTGGCTGGTGCTGCTCGGCGGCCCGGTCATGCTCGCGCTGCTGACCTTCATCGTGCGCCCGCTGCAGCGCCGGCAGGCCCTCCAGCGTGAGGAGGCCGGCCGCCTCACGACCCTTGGCGCCGACACCGTGGCCGGGTTGCGTGTCCTGCGCGGCATCGGCGGCGAGCAGACCTTCCTGCGGCGGTATGAGGAGCAGTCGGCTCGCGTGCGCGAGCGCGGTGTGCGGGTCGCCGGCATCCAGGCCGCGCTCGACTCGGCCCAGGTGCTGCTGCCTGGCGTCTTCGTGGTGCTCGTGACGTGGCTCGGCGCCCACCAGGCGGTGCGTGGCGAGATCACGGCTGGACAGCTCGTGGCGTTCTACGGCTACACCGCGTTCCTGACCATGCCGCTGCAGACCGCGATCGAGGTCGTGGACCGCGGCATCCGGGCGCAGATCGCGGCCGGCAAGATGCTGCGGATCATGGCCGTGGCCCCTGACCACGACCGCGCCGCCCCGTCTCGCGCCGAGGCACCCTCCGACGACGACGACCTCATGGACCCGCTGTCGGGCACCACGATCCGTGGCGGGCTCCTGACGGCCATCGTGTCGGCTCGCCCCGAGGAGTCCGCGGCACTCGCCGACCGGCTCGGCCGGCACGGACCCGGGCCGCACCAGACCACGTGGGGCGGGATCCGGCTCGACGACCTGGCGATCGGCGAGGTCCGCCGGCGCATCGTGGTGAGCGAGCCCGACCCGCGGTTGTTCTCCGGGGTGCTGCGCGACCAGCTCATCGGCGCGGCCGCATCCGCGTCCGCGTCCGCCTCCGCAGCTGGCAGCTCGGACAGCCCGGTGCGGCGTGCGCTCGACACCGCGAGCGCCGACGACGTCCTCGACGCGCTGCCCGACGGCCTCGACGGGTTCGTCGAGGAGCGGGGCCGCTCGTACTCCGGCGGCCAGCGCCAGCGCCTCGCCCTCGCGCGCGCCCTCATGACCGAGGCGCCCGTGCTGGTGCTGGTCGAGCCCACCAGCGCCGTCGATGCCCACACCGAGGCCCGCATCGCCGGGCGGCTGGCCCGGCACCGGCGGGGCCGCACCACCGTGGTCACCACGGCCAGCCCGCTGCTGCTCGGGGCAGCCGACCACGTCGTCCTGCTCGAGGACGGCCTCGCCACCGCCCAGGGCACGCACCGCGAGCTCCTGGCACACCCGGCATACCGACATGTCGTGCTGCGCGGAGAGGAGGACGACCAGTGATCACCGACCACGCCCGGCGCACCCTGCCGATCGCCGACATGCGCGCCGTCGTCCGGCACACCCGCACGCTGATGGGCACGCACCGGCGGCTGCTCACCCAGGTGCTGGTGCTGCACGCCCTTGCCGCCCTCGCCGCGCTCGCGGGCCCGTTCCTCGTGGGGCGCCTCGTCGACGAGGTGAGCGGCCCGTCGTCGGGCACGACCATCGACCGGATCGCCATCGGGCTCGCCGTCGCCGTCGTCACGCAGACGCTGCTGACCTGGGCGGCGCGTCGGATGGCGTTCGTCCTGGGCGAGACGGTGTTCGCCGAGCTGCGCGAGCAGTTCGTCGGGCGCGCGGTGAACCTGCCGCTGTCCACCGTCGAGCGGGCCGGCACCGGTGACCTCGTGGCCCGCACCACCAACGACGTCGAGGCGCTGTCGCACGTCGTGCGGTTCGGCATCCCCTCGCTCTTCGTGGCCGGCATGACCGTCGTGATGACGATCGTGTCCGCCCTGTTCACCGCGCCGCTCGCGACGCTGCCGATCCTGTTCGGCCTGCCGTTCTACTGGTTCTCCACCCGGCGCTACCTGCGCAAGGCGGCCGACGGCTACCTCTGGGAGCGAGCCACCTACGCGCGGCTCAACGGAGTGGTCGCCCAGACCGCCGACGGTGCCCGCACCATCGACGCCCTGTCGCTGGCCGGGGTGCGGCGCTCACGGTTCCACGAGGCGCTGCGCGAGTGCTTCGACGCCGAGAAGTACACCCTCGGGCTGCGGCTGCGCTGGTTCCCGTTCGTCGTGTTCGGGTACTACGTGCCGACGGCGGGCGCCATCGTCTGGGGCGGCTGGCTGGCGATCAACGGCCACATCACGGCCGGGGCCGCCACCGCGGTGACGCTGTACATCCAGCAGATGGTCGGTCCCCTCGACGAGGTGCTCGGCTGGCTCGACGAGATCCAGGTCGGCGCGACCTCGCTCGCGCGGGTCATCGGCGTCGGCGAGGTCCCGGCCGACCGCACCGCCACAGGGCAGCAGCCGGCCGGCTCCGACCTCGAGGTCCGCGACGTGCGCTACGCGTACCGCACCGGTCACGACGTCCTGCGCGGGGTCGACCTCGACCTGCGCCCGGGCGAGCGGCTCGCCATCGTGGGTCCGTCCGGGGCGGGCAAGTCCACGCTGGGCCGGCTCATGGCAGGCATCGACGGTCCGCGCGAGGGGCGCGTGTCGGTGGGCGGGGTTCCGCTCGTCGACCTCACGCTCGGGCGGCTGCGGGGCGAGGTCGCGCTGGTGACCCAGGAGCACCACGTCTTCGTGGGCACGCTCGCCGACAACCTGCTGCTCGCGCGGCCGGCGGCGTCCTCCGAGGAGCTCCAGGAGGCGCTGCGGGCGGTCGACGCCCACGAGTGGTCCAGCGAGCTGCCCGACGGCCTCGACACCGTGGTCGGCAGCGGTGGTCACGTGCTGACGGAGGCGCAGTCGCAGCAGCTGGCCCTGGCACGGCTGGTCCTCGCCGACCCGCACACGCTCGTGCTCGACGAGGCGACGTCCTTGCTCGACCCGCGTGCGGCCCGGCACCTGGAGCGGTCCCTGGCCGCCGTGGTCGAGGGCCGTACCGTCGTCGCCATCGCGCACCGCCTGCACACCGCGCACGACGCCGACCGGGTGGCCGTCGTCGAGGACGGACGGGTCAGCGAGATCGGCTCGCACGACGAGCTGGTCGCCGCCGGCGGTCCGTATGCCGCCCTGTGGGCCTCATGGCGCGACGAGCCGGTCGCCGGGGCCGCACCAGCTGCATCGCGCCCCGGTCCGGGTCCGCAGGAAGTTTTTCGGCAGGACACGTAACCCCCTGCTCGCGTGGTCGTTGTCTGGGTGGCGCGACTGGAGACCCACCCCCGGCTCGTCTCCAGTCGCGCCTCCCGAGGCGGGCGGCGATGAGATGCAGGGGCTCTCATCACCGCTCGTCTCTCGCCAGCCGCGGCCTTACAGCCGCAGTCAGACCCTGGCCGTGTCGTGGGTGTATGCCGTGACCGCGGGTCGCGTGGGCCGGACCGGTTCGACCCGGACGTACTCCTGCGCCTGCGCCGGCCGTGGGTCGGCCTCGCCCTTGACGGGCCACAGGGACATGGCGCGCTCCGCCTGGGCCGTGACGGTCAGCGAGGGGTTGACGCCCAGGTTGGCCGAGACGGCGGAGCCGTCGACCACGTGCAGATCCGGGTAGCCCCAGACGCGGTGGTAGCCGTCGATGACCCCTCGCTCGGGGGTGGACCCGATCACCGCGCCGCCGAGGAAGTGGGCCGTGAGCGGGATGTTCGCGATCTCCGTGACGCTGCTCCCGGGGAAGGCGCGCAGCCCGGTCGCCGCCGACAGGCGGGCGGCCAGCGCCCGCATGGCCGCCTGACCCGAAGGGATGAAGGTCGGGTTGGGCTCCCCGTGCCCCTGGCGGGACGTGAGGGAGCGACCGAACCGGCCCGCCCGCCCACTGACCTGCAGGGAGTTGTCGCGGGTCTGCATGATGAGGCCGATGACGGTGCGCTCGCTCCAGCGGTACTGCGACAGCGACCGCAGGAAGACGACCGGGTGCTTGGCCGCCTCGACGACGAACTGGACCGGCCTCGGCAGCTTGTCGCCGGGCACGAGGATCGTGCCGAGGACCCCCATGGCGTTCGAGCCCTTGCCGTACCGCACGCTCTCGACGTGGGTGTCGCCGTCGGGGTGGAAGGACGAGGTGATCGCCACCCCGTGGGACAGGTCCAGGCCCTCAGCGACCCGCTCGAGCATGACCCCGTTGACCGCTTCGGAGTTCGTGCGGGTGAGGTGCCCGAGCCGGCTCGACAGGTGCGGCAACGCACCGGTGTCCCGGAGCGTGTGCAGGAGCTTCTGGGTGCCCCAGGTCCCGCCGGCGAAGACCACCTGGTCGGCCGTGATGGTGCGGGGAGCCTTGCGGAACCACGCGCCCGAGGACTCGTGAGTCACGCCATACCCGCCGCCCGGAGCCGGGGCGACCCGCACGACCGTGCGCAACGGCTCGATGGTGACCCCGAGCTTCTCGGCGAGGGCGAGGTAGTTCTTCACGAGCGTGTTCTTGGCCCCGACGCGACAGCCCACCATGCAGTTGCCGCACTGGGTGCAGCCGGTCCGGTCAGGCCCGGCACCACCGAAGTACGGATCGGGGACGCGCCGCCCCGGCATGCCGTAGAACACCCCCGTCGGCGTCTTGGCGAACGTGTCCGCGACACCCAGGTCGGCTGCCGTCTGGCGCATGACCTCCTCGACCAGGCCCTCGCACGGGTTGGTCTGGACGCCCAGCATCGTCGACGCCATGGCGTAGTGCAGCTCGAGCTCGTCGCGCCAGTCCGTGATGTCGGCCCACTGCCGGTCGCGGAAGAACGACTCGGGCGGGACGTACAGCGTGTTGGCGTAGTTGAGCGAGCCCCCGCCGACCCCCGCGCCGGCCAGCACCACGACGTCGGGGAGCCGGTGGATGCGCTGGACGCCGAAGCACTTGAGCCGGGGCGCCCAGAGGTAGCGCCGCAGGTCCCACGACGTCCGGGCGAAGTCCTCGTCGCGGAACCGCCGACCGGACTCGACGACGTGGACCCGGTACCCCTTCTCGGCCAGGCGCAGGGCCGTCACCGAGCCGCCGAACCCCGACCCGACGACGACCACGTCGTAGTCGGTCACCGGCGGCCCAGTGACTTGAGGACCTGGAGGGCACCGGTCATCAGCCGGGCATAGGTCTCCTGGCTCAGGCTGCCGACCGGCGCGATCGGGAGCAGGTACTGCGCCGTGACGTTCTGCGACTCGGTGTACTTGAGGATCCCCTCGGCACCGTGGCGGCGGCCGAGGCCCGACTGCTTCATGCCGCCCATCGGGGCTGCGACGCTGCCCCACGCGGCGGCATACCCCTCGTTGACGTTGACGGTGCCGGCCTGGATGGCGGTAGCGATCCGGCGCCCACGGCCGACGTCGCGCGTCCACACGCTGGCGTTGAGGCCGTACTCGGTGTCGTTGGCGAACCGGATGGCCTCCTCGTCGCTGTGGACGCGATAGAGGGCCACGACCGGGCCGAAGGTCTCGTCGTCGCGCAGGTCCATCGCCGCAGTGACACCCGCGACGACCGTCGGCTCGTAGAAGTAGGGACCGAGGTCGGGTCGGGCCTTGCCGCCGACGAGCACCGTGGCCCCCTTAGCGCGGGCGTCATCGACGTGCGCGGCAACGCGTGCCAGCTGCGCGGCCGACACGAGCGAACCCATGTCGGGGCCGTAGGCCAGGTCGGACCCGAGCCGCAGCCCCCGCACCGCCTCGACGAACCGCCGCGTGAACTCGTCGGCGATGCTCTCGTGCACCAGCAGCCGCTCGACCGAGATGCACAGCTGACCCGCCGACGAGAAGCAGGTGCGCACCGCACCCTGCACCGCGCGGTCGAGGTCGGCGTCCTCGGCGACGTACATGGAGTTCTTGCCGCCGAGCTCGAGCGAGTAGCCCACGAGCCGACCCGCGATCGACTCCGCGACGCGGCGCCCGGTCTCGGTCGACCCGGTGTAGCAGACGTAGTCGGTGAGGTCGACGACCGCCTGCCCCACCGTCGGACCGTCACCCAGGACGACCTGGAGCACCGACTCGGGGAGCCCGGCCTCGGTGAGGAGCTGCACGACCTGCAGGGCGGTGAGCGAGGACTGCAGGTCGGGGCGCAGCACGACCGCGTTGCCCGCGAGCACCGCGGGGATGGCGTCGGTGATGGCCAGGCTGAGCGGGTAGTTCCACGGGCTGACGATGCCCACGACACCCTTGGGGTGGTGGTGCTCGACGCTCTGGGTGAGCAGCGGGAACAGGCCGGCTCGGCGTCGCGGCCGCAGGGAGGACGCAGCCGACCGCGCGTAGTGACGGGACACGATCGCGACGTCGGCGACCTCCTCGAAGGCCTGCAGCCGGGTCTTGCCCGACTCGAGCTGCACGAGGTCGAGCAGCTGCACCTGGCGCTCGAGCACGAGGTCGTGGAACCGCAGGAAGATCCGCTCCCGCAGCTCCATCGGGGTGCCTGCCCACGCGCGTTGCGCGGCGCGGGCGGCGTCGACGGCGACCGCCACGTCGTCGCGCGTGGACAGGGGCAGGGACCCCAGGGGCGCACCCGTCATCGGGGTGTGGCTCGTGTGGGTGGCGGACCTGGGGGCGGACACCACGCGCCGCACCAGCCGGCGCACCAGGGCCGGGTCCACGGCATACGTGGCGGTGGGGTCGGTCTCGGGGTCGGCAACGACGTCGTGAGCCATGGGGCGAGCCTAGGTCCGTCGCAGCCCAGTTACCACCCAGTAGGATCCCGACTTCGTGCCGCCGGGACGCAAGGACGGGGACAACCAGCCCCGTCCTGGCGCCTCAGCGGCACGAAGTCGGGGAAGGCGGGGGTCAGCTGCGCTGGTAGGGCGCCACCACGACCTCGACCCGCTGGAACTCCTTGAGGTCGGAGTAGCCGGTGGTGGCCATGGCGCGGCGCAGCGCACCGACCAGGTTGGTCGTGCCGTCGGCCGTCCGGCCGGGGCCGAAGAGGATCTCCTCGAGTGGGGCGATGGCCCCGACCTCGACACGCTCGCCGCGCGGCAGGTCCTGGTGGTGTGCCTCGGGCCCCCAGTGGTGACCGCGGCCGGGCGCGTCGGTGGCCCTGGCCAGGGCCGCACCCAGCATGACCGCGTCCGCGCCACAGGCGACGGCCTTGACGATGTCGCCGCTGTCGCCCATGCCACCGTCGGCGATGACGTGGACGTAGCGACCACCCGACTCGTCGAGGTAGTCGCGCCGTGCCGCCGCGACGTCGGCGATGGCGCTGGCCATAGGCGCGTGGATGCCCAGGGTGCGCCGGGTCGTGTGGGCGGCTCCGCCGCCGAAGCCGACGAGGACCCCCGCGGCACCGGTGCGCATGAGGTGCAGGGCGGCGGTGTATGACGCCGCGCCGCCCACGATCACCGGGACGTCGAGCTCGTAGATGAACCGCTTGAGGTTGAGCGGCTCCGCGCGGCCGGAGACGTGCTCGGCGCTGACGGTCGTGCCGCGGATCACGAACAGGTCGACCCCAGCGTCGACCACGGTCTTCCAGAACTGCTGGGTGCGCTGCGGGCTCAGGGCACCGGCCACGGTGACCCCTGCCTCACGGATCTGGCGGAGCCGCTCGGTGACCAGGTCGGGCTGGATGTCCGCGGCGTAGATCTCCTGCATCCGCGACGTCGCGAGCGCCGGGTCGAGCGTCGCGATCTCGGCGAGCAGCGGCGTCGGGTCCTCGTAGCGGGTCCACAGCCCCTCGAGGTCGAGGACGGGCAGGCCCCCGAGGCGGCCCAGGGCGATGGCGGACTCGGGCGACATCACCGAGTCCATCGGCGCGGCGATGACGGGGATGTCGAAGTGGTAGGCGTCGATCTGCCACCCCACGGACACCTCCTCAGGGTCGCGGGTGCGCCGTGAGGGCACCACTGCGATGTCGTCGAAGGAGTACGCCCGACGGCCGCGCTTGCCGCGTCCGATCTCGATCTCAGTCACCGGGGGAGCCTACCGGTCCAACCACAGCGGATCGGACCGTCCGACCGCGCGTGAGATGACGTCCCGCCGCCGGGGTGAGGGGGCGGTCGACGACGGGACGCCATGGGGTCGCCTGACGCGGCCAGTGACCGCGCTGGCGAGGTTCCTCGATGAGCATGTCCCCTGCTCCGACCACAAGACCTGGCCGTGGTCAGAGCGTAGGTCGCCACCTCCCGGCCCGGCTCCCACCAAATACGTATCCCGGGTGTCCACCACCCGGCATACGTCCCCTGCTCGTGGGGCAGGCGGGCCGTCGGGCCGCGGCGAGGTCGCTCAGCGACCGCCGTAGTTGGGCGCCTCGATGGTCATCTGGATGTCGTGCGGGTGGCTCTCCTTGAGGCCGGCGGAGGTGATCCGCACGAAGCTCCCGCGCCGCTTGAGCTCGGGGACGGTGGCGGCTCCGACGTAGAACATCGACTGGTGCAGGCCCCCGACCAGCTGGTGGACGACGTTGCCGAGCGGGCCACGGTAGGCGACCTGGCCCTCGATGCCCTCGGGCACGATCTTGTCGTCGCTCGTGACGTCGGCCTGGAAGTAGCGGTCCTTGGAGTAGGACTTCTTGCCCCGCGACGACATGGCCCCGAGCGAGCCCATGCCGCGGTAGGACTTGAACTGCTTGCCGTTGACGAAGATCAGCTCGCCGGGGCTCTCCTCGCAGCCGGCGAGCAGCGACCCGAGCATCACGGTGTCGGCGCCGGCCACGAGCGCCTTGGCGATGTCGCCGGAGTACTGCAGGCCACCGTCACCGATCACCGGCACCCCGGCCCGGCGGCAGGCGAGCGAGGCGTCGTAGATGGCCGTCACCTGCGGAACGCCCACCCCGGCGACCACGCGGGTGGTGCAGATCGAGCCCGGGCCGACACCGACCTTGACGGCGTCGACACCCGCGTCGACCAGTGCCTGGGCACCGGCGCGCGTCGCGACGTTGCCGCCGATGACCTGGACGTGGGCCGTGGCGGGGTCGGACTTGATCCGCCGGATCATGTCGAGCAGCAGTCGGGCGTGACCGTGGGCGGTGTCGACGACGAGCACGTCGACCCCGGCCTCGACGAGGGTCGTGGCGCGCTCCCAGGCCTCGCCGAAGTAGCCGACGGCGGCACCCACGAGCAGGCGGCCGTGCGCGTCCTTGCTCGCGTCGGGGAACTGCTCGGACTTCACGAAGTCCTTGACGGTGATCAGGCCCGCGAGCCGGCCGGCCTCGTCGACCAGGGGCAGCCGCTCGCGCTTGTGCTGACGGAGCAGGGCCGTGGCGTCCTCGCGGGAGATGCCGACCCGGCCGGTCACCAGCGGCATCGGCGTCATCACGTCCCGGACGAGGGTGGTCCCCCACTCGGCGACAGGCGTGAACCGCAGGTCGCGGTTGGTGATCATGCCCAGGAGCGTGTTGCCGGGGTCGACCACGGGCAGTCCGGAGACGCGGTACTCGCCGCACCGGCGGTCGAGGTCCTCGAGGGTGGCGTCGGGGCCGATGGTGACGGGGTTGGAGATCATGCCCGTCTGGGTCCGCTTGACCAGGTCGACCTGGTAGGCCTGGTCCTCGATCGAGAGGTTGCGGTGGAGGATGCCCAGGCCGCCCTGGCGCGCCATCGCGATCGCCATCCGCGACTCGGTGACCGTGTCCATGGCAGCCGACACGAGGGGGACGCGCAGCGAGATCTCACGGGTGAGGCGCGCGGTGGTGTCGACCTCGGACGGGATGACGTCGGTCTCGCCCGGCAGCAGCAGCACGTCGTCGTAGGTCAGACCCAGCTTGCCGAACGGGTCGTGGTCGTCGTCGAGCTCGGCGCGCGACGCCTGCGCGGCGACCGCGGCCTCCGTGGTGGTCAGATCGGGGAGTCGGGAGTCCACACCAAGGCTCATTGCCCAATCGTAACGGGCCGTCAGGACCGCCTCGTACCACCACGCCACCCACCGTCTCCAGACGCCCGTTTGGCAACCCCCATCCCATGATCTGGGACACCGGACGATCACCCCGCCTCTTGAACAACTCCTTACGTTACGGGCCTGTTTCCGCAGGTCACAGGGCGGTAGCGTCCGAGAGGAGCGGCACCGTGCCGCGAGGAGCTGAGGACGACATGGCTGAGCTTTCGCGACTTCCAGGACCTGTTGCCGACCTCTGGGACTGGCAGCTGGAGGGGTCCTGCAGGCAGGTGAACCCCGAGGTGTTCTTCCACCCCGAAGGCGAGCGCGGTCCTGCCCGAAGGTCGCGGGACTCCCAGGCCAAGGAGGTCTGCCTCGCCTGTCCGGTCCTGCGGCAGTGCCGCGACCACGCGCTGCGGGTCCGGGAGCCCTACGGCGTCTGGGGCGCGATGACCGAGGACGAGCGTGAGGCGTACTACGCCGGCCACGCCGTCCCGGCCGCCAGCTGAGCGACCTAGACTCGGCTGCGTGAGCAGCCCCACCGACGTACCCATCCGTGACGAGTCGATCCGGCTCGGCCAGCTGCTCAAGCTCGCCGGGGTCGTCGACGACGGAGCCATGGCCCGCGCGGTCATCGAGAACGGCGAGGTGAGCGTCGACGGCGTCGTGGTGCCCCGCCGCGGGTCCCAGGTGCGGCCCGGCCAGGTCGTGACGTATGCCGGGGAGTCGATCCGCGTGGTCCCCGGCGGCTGAGCGCCGCACGCCTCACGCGACGGCCCGGCGGCGCGCAGGGGGCCGCACCGCGCCCGGCACCGGGC
>NZ_JBFUEO010000052.1:0-19249 GCF_056403935.1 Pedococcus sp. P2_E4
GGCGACGGGTGCGGCGGCGGGGGCGGCAACTGCGACCCCGGCGCCGGCCGCCGTGGCGCCGGCCGCCGTGGCGCCGACCATCGTGACAGCACCCCACGCGACGGCCCGAGGGGCGTGTGACTGCGCCTCGAACAGCGGCGTCACCGCGGCGAGCTCGCCGACCTCGGCATGGCTGCCGGGCACTCGCAACGATGCGCTCAGCGTCTCGAGCGGCAGGCCGAGAGCGTCCTGGCCCTCGTTCACGAGCGCGAACACCGTGGTCGGCTCCAGCCCGGCGATCCTGGCGATCGAGTCTCGTCCGAGCCCGGCCACCACGCCCATCGCGAGCACGTCGGCGACGGCCGGAGGGCAGGCGCGCAGCATGGCGACGCCGGCGTCCACGGGGTCGGGCTCGTGGTCGGTGGTGTGCAGGGCGCCAGGGTCCGTCACGGGCGTGGCGGTGGTTCGCAGGGCGCCGGCTACGACTGCATGCTCTCGCGCGGTACCGACGGCAACCTCGAGCCAGTCGTCGTCATCGTCGGCATCCAGCATCGACAGGCCGTCGAGCAGGCTGGCCCAGGTGGCTTGGGCGATGGGAGCGGGGTCACCGTCGGTAACCACACGCAAATAGCGGACGAGGACAGGGTTGGTCACCGCATGCAAGCATGCGAAGGCTTCCTCGTCGCCCCCTTGGGCACCGAGGAGGAACGTGACCATTTTCCCCGGCATGTCCATATTTTCACGTACGAGGTGCGCTAAGCACCTCCTCCGTTCGGTCGATGATTCTAAGTATCGAGTCCTAGGACTTGGTTCCGTTTGCCCCGTGTGCCCGACTTGCGCGGCGGCCGGCCTCGAGGTCCTCAGACATAGCTCTCGGGCACCGGACCGACGACCTCCATGTTGTAGCGCGTGGCGATGCGCTCGACCCGAGACGGGTCGTCATCGCCCGTGCTGAGCGCTTCGCTGAGGTCGTCGAAGTATCCCACCATGGCGGCCGGCAGGTAGAGGTTGAGCTTGCTGCTGGGGGCGTCGCCCACCCGGAAGCCGTGCGTGACCCCGGCCGGGATGTAGATGAAGGAGCCGGCGGGGCATCGCCACTCCTGCTCCCTGATGAAGATCCGGTATTCGCCCTTGAGGACGTAGAACGCCTCCGCCGCGCCGTGGTGGATGTGCAGGGGTGGGCCGAAGCCGGGCGGTTCGTCCGCCTCGAGGAGCGTGAAGGCGTCGCCGGTCTCGGCGGCTGAGGCCTTGACGGTCATGGAGAAGGCGCCCAGGTCGATGCTGCGACCCTCGCCGGGCTGGAGGACGAATGTGCCGTCGTCACTGGTCATGGCCACCTCCTGTGTCCTGCCCATGGTGCTCCCCTCACGTCCTCGCGGGGCCGATCGAGCGCAAGTCATGAGCGCGCCGAGGCGCCGGTGCCGCGGTGGACAGCCGACAGCCCACGCAGGACCATCAGGCATGAGGTCCGCTTGGCTCGGACGGTTTCGGCTTGGGTTGTGGCTGGCTGCATGGTTGCTGGCCTTGGCTGTCCCGGTCGTGGTCAGTGTCTTCTGGCGCCGCGCCGACTATCCGGATGGCGAGTCCGGCCGGTACGTCGTGCTGCCCCTCCTCGTGGCCGTGCTCGCGACCATCGCGTGGGGGTTCGTGCTCGGACGCTCAGCTCGGTGGCGGGTGCTCCTGGTGTCCGACCTGGTCGGGGCCCTGGCTACCGTCGTCTTCATCGAGATCGGCTCAGCGATAGAGCCGATCGGAGGCGAGGGCGGCTACTACTTCATCAACTGGCTGCTCTATTGCGTCGCCATCGGAGTCGTGCTCGGGGTGGGCGCCGCGATGGGACTCGCTGCTCGAAGGGTGGCCGCGCGAAAGGATCGGGCGGCGACGCACCGGTGAGGGCGACGCACCGGTGAGGGGCTAACCGGTGCGGGCGGCGCACCGGTGAGATGGCCTGGTGTCGTATGGCGGGTGGTTCAGTCGTATGGCGGGTGGTTCAGTAGGCCCCGCCGTTCCACGCGGCCATGCTGGGCCCGACCTGGACGGTGCCCTTGGGCGTTGTCCAACGCTCCTTGAGGCAGCATGAACATCGAACGTAGCGCTCGCCGTCAGAGGTGTGCGCGTTCTCCCAGCGGTGGTGGATGCTCCACCTGCACATCAGTGGGGACTGTGGGATTTCCATGCTGGTGCCTTCCCCCGCCGACCATGTGAATTGGTCTTGTACTGCAACGGTCTCGCCGCGCAGTCCTGATGTCAACGCTCGTGCCGTCCTTGCCGGTGGAACCCGGCCTCGCCTGTGGAACATGGCTCGACCCGGCGCCACCGGCGAACGCGGTGGGCCGGGTCGAGCCCGGGAGCATCAGCTGGTCACGGATGCTTCATAGGTGAGGATCTCGGTGCCGTTGCCCTCTTCGCCGTTGTCGGGGGCGACGCGCATCGTGAGGTGGTTGCCCGCAGCCGTCATCTTGAACGGGTTGCGGGTGGCCACGTGCCCGCCGGTGGACCACTTCTGAAAGGGGATCTCACGGGTGACCCGGTGGGACTTGAGGTCGATCATTGCCACGCCGCCGAGTTCGTAGGTGGCGCCAGTTCCGCCTGCCGTCGGGGTCTGGGGCAGGTTGGTGACGCCCGCACAGAGCATCTTGCGGCTTGGCACGTACTGGCAGTCCTGGTAGTCGATGAAGAAGTTGGGGTTGTCCCACTTCCTCAGCTCCTTGCCGGTAGAAGTCCACTCGGTGAAGCGACGGGAGCCCCACGTGTTGCCGAGCAGGTGGCCGGTCTCCTTGTCCAAGACGATTCCGCCGAAGTGATCCTTGACCTCGAACTGCTTGTGGACGTCGAGGCTCTTGGCATCGACCCGGTAGATGATGGCGCTGGAGTCCGGGCGGTACTGCGCGACGGGAACCCAGACGTTGGTGCCGTCGAAGTCGATGCCGCCGGGGTGGTACATATCGCCCTCGCCGAGGGTGATGTCCTTCTGGAGGTTGCCCTTCCGGTCCATCACGAAGAGGTGACCGATGCCCTTGCCGGCCGTGCGGTCATACCCACCCTGAGGGGTGGGGTACTTCACCGTGGGCTCAAGGATCTCGACCGAGGACAGGAAGATGTGGTCCGGGGAGAAGGCGATGCCCTCGGTGTGGAACGTGGGGAAGCTCAGCTTGACCTTGCTGGTCAGTTGCCAGTCCGTATTGCGCGTGACGTTGCCGAAGCTATTCGCGAGATCGGTGTTTGCCGGGTGCTGCTCGCTGCGCTCGGCGGCATGGGCGGTAGCCGCTGCGGTGGTGCCCGCGGCGAGGGCGATGGCGGCTGTCAGGGCAGCGCCTCGGGTGCGGATGCGGTTCATGAGAACCCTTCCTCTCGGGGAAACGTGGGGTCCTGCGACGCTACGAAGGGATCGTGAACCGGACACGTCGGGCGTCCACCGGTTGCCTGAACAGCGGCCTGACCTGTTGGGGCGGGGGAGGGACACCGCTTGTTGTGCCCTGGTTCACCCAGGCGCAGCGAACTCGTTGGTGCCCCTCTTAGCGTCCGGGACATGAGATCCCTACGAGTTGTTGTGTCCGCAGTTGGTGCGGCCTGCGTGTGTCTGTCCGTCACTGGCGTGGCTCAGGCCACGCCCGACCCCGCTGGTCCCGGCGTGTTGCCACAGAAGACGCAGTTCGACCTCCAAGCCCACCGTGGTGGCATTGGTAGGACGACGGAGGAGTCCCTGCCCGGGTTCGCCAAGGCGCTGCAGTTGGGCGTGAGCACCCTGGAGCTCGACACCCAGGTCACCAAGGACGACAAGGTCGTGGTCACCCACGACCGACAGATCAGCGCCCAGAAGTGCAAGGACACTGCGCCGGCATTCCCGGGCGACCCGATGTACCCCTACGTGGGCAAGTACATCAAGGACCTCACCCTCGCCGAGATCAAGACCATGGACTGTGGCTACGAGCAGCTGCCGGGTTTCCCACAGCAGGAGCAGGTCAAGGGCTGGCGCATGGCTGAACTCAAGGACGTCCTGGACCTCGTGAAGGACTACCGCGCCAACCAGGTCAAGCTCAACATCGAGACCAAGGTGGAAGCCGGTGCCCCTGAGCAGACGGCCCCACGTGAGCAGTTCGTCCGCCGGGTCTACGAGGAGATCCACGCCTCCGGCATCGAGCGACAGGTGAGCATCCAGTCCTTCGACTGGGGTGCACTCAAGCTGATGCACAGCTTCGCCCCCGCCTGGCCGCTGGTCGCCCTGACGAACTACGACTTCCTTCAGGTCGGCAAGCCTGGTGCTTCTCCGTGGCTGGGCGGTGTCGACTCCGACACCTACGGAGGTGACTTGGTCAAGACGGCCGAGGCGGCAGTGCCCGGTCTGACGGCGGTGTCGCCGAACTACGGCTTCCCGCAGAACGGCAAGGTCGGCGACCCCAACTTCCGCTTCCACCCGGACAAGGCGATGGTCTCCGAGGCGCACCAGCGCGGCCTGAAGATCATCCCGTGGACCTGCGATGACAACGCCACGATCGGGGCGCTGATGGACATGGGTGTCGACGGCATCATCACCGACTACCCGAACCACGTACGAGACATCATGGCCGAGCGCGGCATGCGACTGCCGAAGGCGTATCCCGCTCCCTGATCCCGGTCGATTCGAGCCGGGGCACCTTGAGGTTCAAGGTGCCCCGCCTTGCCATGCGGTGCCTGCGCCTTGCGGGGCGGGTGGGGTGCGCGTATGGCGCGGGCCCGCAGCGCGAGGCCCGACCGCGGGCACGCGCGTCGCGACGGCACGGCGCCACAGGCTGTCGAGATCAGAACCCACTCGTTCAGGGTCAGAGTTGTTGAAACGGGTTGCTCTCGAGCAGATTCGAACTGCCGACACCCGCTTTAGGAGTCCGACAGGGGTTGAGCGCCAACGCGGACTCCATTGCACTGCAACGGGCTTCTTCGCCCTGCGTGCCGGGTGGTTCTGGCTGTTTCGAACCCTGGGGGTACCTCCCGGGTACCTGATCGGGGCCGTGGCCTACTCACCTCTGCCGCACACGCGCTGCAGGTCTGCGACGAACCAGACGTCGTCCAAATCACCTGATGTCAGGGGGTCGGGAAGGAAGCGGCTACTCGAAGCCACCGACCCGGGGCGAGCCTCTGCGCCGACCATCAAGGACGTCGCTCGTCTGGCCGGTGTGAGCTCTGCGACTGTGTCGCGGGGGCTGTAGGGAGGTCCCTGTACGCGAAGAGACGTGGCGAAGGGTGCAGGAGGCGATCGCGCTTCTGGGTTATGAACGGAACGAAGCGGCGTCCGCTCTTCGCCGTGGGCGTAACGCGTAGCAGTCAGGGACTCGGCGTCCAGGCGCGGGCCCTGTGCGGGCGTCCCGGTAGGGGACGGCTCGTCTACGCTCGGTGCATGGTGGCGACACGCAACGATGTGGCCCGCCGCGCGGGGGTCTCCGTCGCGGTGGTGTCGTACGTCGTCAACAACGGACCCCGGCCCGTCGCCGTCGAGACCCGGCAGCGGGTGCTTGCGGCCATCGACGAGCTGGATTACCGACCGGACGCTGTGGCCAGACAGCTGCGTACGGGGCGCAGCAACTTCATCGGGGTGGTGCTGCCGGACGTGAGCCTGCCCCACTTCGGTGAGCTGACGCATGCCTTGAGCGAGCTCGCCTCTGAGCGTGGTCAGCAGATGATCATCGCTTCGACGGACTGGGATGCGACTGCCGAGCGGCAGCAGCTGGAGTTTCTCGCCGGCCGGCGGGTGGACGGGGTGGTGCTCATGAGTGTCGACCCGACCCAGGACTTCCAGTGGCTGGTCGACCTGGGCACCGAGGTCGTGGTGATCGACCGGCCGGAGGCCGCTGTCAACGGAGCTCGCGCAGCGACGCTGCATCTGGTCGAGCACGGACACCGGCGGATCGCCTTCGTCGGTGGCGCGGCCGGGGTGGCCGCCGGGCGGCGTCGGCGTGAAGGGTGGGCCAGCGCCCTGCACGAGCAGGGTCTCGAGGTCGACGAGAGCCTGATGGTCGCCCCGAGCATCAGTCACGAGGGCGGCTACGGCGTGCTGCGCCAGCTGCTCGACCGTCCGCATCCACCGACCGCCGTGTACGTCGACTCTGACGCCCAAGCGGTCGGAATCCTGCGCGCTGCCGCGGATCTCGGCGTCCGGGTGCCGGACGACCTCGCCTTGGTGAGTGGGGAAGGCACAGCCACTGCAGCTTATGCCGTGCCCAGCCTCACGAGCATCGAGGTCCCGCGTCGCGCCATCGCCAAGGAGGCGCTCGAGGCCTTCACCCAGGGACCTCACCAAGGGCCCGGTGCCGCCTTGGAGAGAAAGGTGGGGCGCGTGTCGAACTCGACCTTCCAGCTGGTGCCGCGCGAGTCCTGCGGCCCCCACGACCGCCAGGCGTAGACGTCGCAGGCGGGTCCCGCTCTCCACAACCAGCCCCCGAGGAGAGGAAAATTGGGTCTTGACGTGTGAATCTACTCGTGTAGAGTCCTCCTCAATCTACACGAGTAGAACGAGCACAGCCTGGAGGTCGGAAGCGATGGCGCTGAGTCCGCAAGTCGTGGTGGTCGGCTCGGTCAACGAGGACCACGTCCTTGTTGTCGAGGCCCTGCCTCGGCCGGGGGAGACCGTCCTGGCGTTGGCCAGCTCGCGGTCGAGCGGCGGCAAGGGTGCCAACCAAGCTGTCGCAGCTGCCCGCGCGGGCACCCCCACCCAGCTCGTGGCGGCTCTGGGGAGCGACGCCTCGGCGACGTGGCTGCGTTCGGAGCTGGAGGCCCATGGGGTGCAGGGCCGTCACTTGGACAGGCTGGACGGGCCCTCCGGTACAGCCATCGTCGTGGTCGACCACAAGGGCGACAACTCGATCGTCGTCGACCCGGGCGCCAACGGCGGGCTCACGCCGGACTTCGTCCGGTCCGGTCTTGTGCAGCTCAAGGCTGACGACGTCCTCCTCCTGCAGTGCGAGGTACCCGCCGACACCTTGCGCGTGGCAGTGAATGCGGGAGCCGCGGCGGGGGCCAGGGTCGTTCTCAACTGGTCGCCCGTGGTGGAGCTGCCCGACGACCTCGTCAAGTGGGTCGACATCCTCGTGGTGAACCGCGGGGAAGCCCGCACCCTCGTGCCCGGCCATGCCGATACAGCGGCGGACGACCTCGCACTGGCCAGCGCCCTGGCTGATCGCTACTCCGTGAATACCGTGGTCACCCTGGGGGCCAGGGGCGCAGTCTGCTGCGTCGCGGGCCACCCCACCTTCGTACGTGCGACGTCCGTCGCATCGGTCATCGACTCCACTGGCGCCGGCGACACGTTCGCCGGCACCCTCGCCGCCGCCATCGCCCAGGGTGATCCCCTGGACGTGGCCACGTCTCGAGCCTGCATGGCCGCCTCCCTGTCCGTTATGTCACGCGGAGCCCAACCCGCTCCCGACCCGCAAGACCAACCCATCCCCGCCGCCCCCTGACCTGCCGCCAGGCGGTAGCACCCATTCGGTTGCCGCCCGGCGGCAGCACCATCTCAATGAGGAGAACCAGCATGGCCAAGCCATTCGTCACCAAGGCCTCCGCGCTCGTCGCGGTCGCCGCTGCCGCCAGCCTCGCGGCGGGTTGTGGCGCGGATTCTGCGGAGTCCGCGAACAAGCCCGTGGGAGGTTCGATCTCGTACGCGTTCTGGGGCAGCCCGGCGCGCGCGGAAAAGGTCAACAAGGTGATCGCCGAATACCAGTCCGCCCACGCGGGCACCAAGGTGACTCCAGACGTAGCGGACTACGTGTCCTACGTGGAACGCCTCACCGTGCGGGCGGCGGGTGGTGGCCTGGCCTGCGTGATCGGGACCCAGAGCACGTTCATCGCCCCGTATGCCGACAAGGGTGTCCTGCTGCCGCTGGACGACTTGATCAAGAGCAAGAAGATCAACGTGTCCCAGATCCCGCCGGATGTCCTCAAGGCGGGGCAGGTCGAGGGGAAGCAGTACATGATCCCGACCGGGACGTTCGTGCGCGTCCTGGCTTACAACGCCGACCTCGTGAAGGCGTCGGGGGCGCCCGCCCCGACCGACGACCTCACCTGGGAGCAGTACGCCGACTGGCTCAAGAAGGTCCAGCAGGGCCTGCCGAAGGGCAAGTACGCCGGTGAGATCGAGGGCCCCAACATGTTCTCCTTCACGTCATGGGTCCTGGCCCACGACCAGAAGATGTTCGACGGCAAGAAGCTCGCTTTCGACAAGCAGACGCTGGTCGACTGGTTCCAGTACTGGCTGGACCTCCAGAAGGCCGGGGTCACCGTGCCGCCGAGCATGATCCCCGAACAGACCCTCTCCCTCGAGCAGACACCAATGGCCAAGGGCGTGGCCGCCTCCGCCACGCGGGACATCCCGCACATGTACATCACCGAGAAGGCCCTGGCCGCCAACAAGCTGGGTGGATCCGTCAAGGGTGTCTCGATGCCCTCGGAGAGCCCGACCGTCTCGACCAACGTCCTCGGTACCAACGGCCTGTCGATCCCCAAGAAGTGCGACAACCAGGCGACTGCCGCCTCGTTCATCGACCACTTCACCAACGACAAGTCCGCTGCCCTGGCCTTCCAGTCCGACAACGGGATCCTGACCAACAGCGCCAACCAGGAGGCACTGCTCTCCGACGCCGCGACTCCGGCTGGAGTCAAGCAGAACGTCACGATCCTGCGGGACCTCACCAAGCGCGGCGACCTGGCGAACACCGACTACCCGGACGGGCTGGCCACGCTCACCAGCGAGCTGACCCGCATCTACTCGCAGGTCGCCTTCGGCAAGATGACGCCACAGGCCGCTGCCGACGCCTTCTTCGCCAAGGCCGACTCGGCCCTTCGCTGACGAGCGGGACGGAGCCAGCCATGGTTGTCGACACAAGGGTCCCACCCCTTACAGAAACAGCGCCGGGGCGGCGCAAGGTGAGCGCCGCCACGCGGGACACCGTCGCTGGGTACCTGTTCATGACTCCCTGGCTGTTGGGCTTCGTGTTCATCGTCGGTGGCCCCGTCCTGGTCTCGCTCTACCTGTCGTTCACGGAGTACAACATCCTGGGATCACCCAGCTGGGTCGGGTGGGACAACTACGTGCAGATGTTCACCGTCGACGACCGCTTCCGCACGTCGCTCAAGGTGACCCTCACCTACCTGGTGGTCTCCGTCCCCCTCGTGCAGGTCTTCGCACTGTTCCTCGCCACCGTCCTCCACAAGGGGGTGCGCGGCCTGGCCTTCTACCGGACCGTGTTCTACATCCCCTCGCTGATCGGGGGTTCGGTCGCGATCGCCATCCTGTGGCGCTTCGTCTTCGGCGCCGAAGGCCTGTTCAACGGGCTGCTGCGAGCGATCGGCATCGATGCGACGACCTCGTGGATCGGCAGTCCCGGCACGGCGCTCTACACCCTCGTGGTGCTGAACGTGTGGCAGTTCGGGGCCGCCATGATCATCTACCTCGCCGGGCTCAAGCAGGTGCCGGTGCAGCTGCTCGAGGCGGCGATGCTCGACGGAGCCGGGCCCATCCGCAGGTTCGTCTCGGTCACCCTGCCGATCCTGAGCCCGGTGATCCTGTTCAACGTCCTGATGAACATGGTCGGAGCGTTCCAGGCCTTCAACAGCGCCTACATCGTCAGCAACGGCAGCGGCGGCCCCGCCGACTCCACGTTGTTCTACACGCTGTACCTCTACCAACGCGGGTTCGTGGACTTCGACATGGGGTACGCGTCCGCGCTCGGCTGGTTCCTGCTCGTCGTCGTCGGCGCCGCCGCCCTGCTGCTCTTCGGCATCAGTCGCCGATTCGTCTACTACGGGGAAGAGTCATGAGCATCCTCTCGAGGTCCGCGCAGACCCGCACCCACGGTCAGGACCGGTCCGACACGGCGACGCGGCTGCGCACCACCCCGCCCAAGAAGTTCCTGACCCACCTTGCCCTCATCGCCGCCGGGTCAGTGATGTTCTACCCGCTGGCCTGGATGCTCGGCGCCTCGCTGCGATCCGACACCCGGATCAACGACGCCGGCCTCTGGCCCGGTTCCGACTTCACTCTCGACGGCTTCACGACAGGACTCGCGGGCCTGTCCGGCGTGCCGTTCTGGCGGTTCATCGCCAACTCGATGCTCGTCTCCGCATTGTGTGTGGCGGCCAACCTGATCGCGTGCACGCTCACGGCATACGCGTTCGCCCGCATCGACTTCCGGCTGAAGAAGCTGTGGTTCGCCATCATGCTGGGGACGCTCATGCTGCCGCACCACGTGCTGCTGATCCCCCAGTACATCCTCTTCAGGGAACTCGGCTGGACCAACACCTACCTCCCGTTCATCGTCCCGAAGCTGCTCGGCACCGACGCGTTCTTCGTCTTCCTGCTCGTGCAGTTCTTCCGGGCGATCCCCCGGGAGATCGACGAGGCGGCCAGGGTCGACGGCTGCGGTCACCTGGGCATCTTCCTCCGCATCATCCTGCCCCTGTCCAAGCCAGCTCTGGCGACCACCGCGATCTTCACGTTCATCTACTCCTGGAACGACTTCTTCACGCCCCTGCTGTACCTCAGCGACGCCAAGCTCTACACCGTCCCACTCGCCCTCCGGGCGTTCATCGACACCACGTCCGGGTCCGCCTTCGGCGCCCTGTTCGCCATGTCGGTGCTGTCCCTGCTACCGGTCCTAGGGGTCTTCATCGCCTTCCAGAAGCTCCTCGTCGAGGGCATCGCAACCACCGGACTGAAGGGCTAGCCGACCATGCGCATCGCCGTCTCCAACGACCACGCCGGACTTCCCCTCAAGGGCATCGTCATCGAGCACCTCCGCCGCGGCGGGCACGACGTCGTCGACGTCGGCACCGACACCGACGAACCAGTCGACTTCCCGGTCATGACCCAGCGGGTCACCGACCTCCTGGCCGACGGCTCCGTCGAGCGAGGGGTCCTCGTGTGTGGCACCGGGGTGGGCGCGGCCATCGCCGCTAACAAGGTTCCCGGCATCCGCGCCGCCGTCATCCACGACACGCACGTCGCCCGTCAGGGCGTCCAGCACGACGACGTCAACGTCGCCTGCCTCGGCGCATGGATCGTCGGTCGACGCATCGCCGAGGACGCGCTGGACGCCTACGTCTCGGCGACCTTCGATGGCACCGACGACGTGCTGCGCCGCGTGGCGCAGCTGGCCGACATGGAGCGTGCCGGCGCACGGCGGCTCCTGCGGCACGAGCCACAGGAGCCACCGGGAGGAGGTGCGGTCCAGACCTCGACCTGACCGGGATGGCCGCTGCCACGGCATACACCCCATCCGCACTGAACCCTCAGCACTACATCGAGAAAGGCTAGTCCTATGGCGCTCGACAGCGCACGCAAGAAGGAAATCCTCGACACCGTCTCCAAGCTCCGCGTCACCGACATCCGTGACGGCTTGGACTGGGTCGGGCTGCACCACTTCGGCACCGTGTCTCCCGAGATCCGGCCCCTGTGGCGCACCAAGGCAGCCGGCTTCGCCGTCACCTGCCGGCACATCCCCACCCAGGAGCAGGTGCCGACCATGACTCCGCAGGACTACACCAAGTGGGCCTACGAGTACTGGTACGGCGAGGTGTTCGGCAACGACCTGGCCGAGCAATTCGACGAGCACAGCTTCCTCGTCGTCGACACGTGCAACACTCCCACCCCCGCGGTGGGCTCCATGGACTCCATGATCTGGGCCGCTCTGGGCGCCCGGGGAGTGCTGACCAACGGAGGCACCCGCGACTCCGACGAGACCCTCGAGCAGAAGGCGATCCCGATCTGGTCGCGCTGGATCGTCCAGCCGATGTACCAGGGTCGCGTCGAGTGGGGCGGCCACAGCATGCCCGTGGAGATCGGTGGCCAGCGGGTCAACCGCGAGGACCTCGTCGTCGCGGACGGCGACGGCGCCATCGTCGTCCCTGAGCACGCGATCGACGACGTCCTGACCTACGCCATCCAGGAGTCGGAGAACGACAAGAAGGCCAGGGCGCTGCTGTTCGACCGGCTCGGCATCCCCCGCAACGAGACCACCTCGAGCTCGTTCGACGTGGAACCGCACCCGTACGAGCTCACCGCCGAGAAGCTCGACTCGCTGCTGCGTCGTTCGTGACGTCGAGGCCGCCACGAGACGGGGGGGTCGGGCATCGCCCGGCTCCCCCGTCCGCGGGGGCGTCTGCCCACCCACCCTTGGTTCGCCGGGCTGTGACGCGCGACGACGTGGCCAGGCTCGCGGGGGTGTCACCCCCTGTGGTGTCGTACGTCCTGAACAACGGCCCACGCCCGGTCTCCGCGCCCACACGCCGGAAGGTCGAGGCCGCCATTGCCGAGCTGGACTACCGCCCCGACGGCCGCGCCCGGTCCCTGAAGCTCGGACGGACCCATGCCCTGGGCCTGATCCTCCCGGACGCGTCCAACCCGTTCTTCGCCGAGCTCGCGCATGCGGTCGAACGCGCCGCGGCCCGCGAGGGTTATGCCCTGCTGATTTGCAACACCTCGGACAGCCTCGTAGATGAGGAGCGGTACCTCGACGACCTCACGCAGCGTCGAGTGGACGGCCTCATCCTCGTCAGCGCCAGCACCGACCGCGACCTCACGCCCTGGAGCCGCGGCAGCACCCCCATCGTCGCAATGGACCGACTGCCCGACGAGAGCAACGTCTCGACAGTCCGCTTCGCCCACGACCGCGGTGCAGCGATCGCGACCCGGCATCTTCTCGAGCACGGCTACCGCGACATCGCCCTCGTCGCGGGTCCGTCGCACCTGCTCGTCAGCGAAGCGCGCACCAAGGGCTGGCGCAGAGCGTTGAGGGCCGCGGGCGACGAGGTGCCGACCTGCATCAACGCACCCTTCACGTACAGCGGAGGGTACGAAGCGGCGCACTCACTGCTGACCGCGCCCGGTCGGCCGGACGCCATCGTGGCCACCTCCGATGTCCAGGCGGTCGGCGTCATCAGTGCGGCCGCCCAGCTGGGGCTGAGCATCCCTGCGGAGCTGGCCGTTGCCTCCATCGACGGCACCAGGGCCGCCGCGTACTCCAACCCCGGGCTGACGACCGTCCGCCAACCCGTCGACCGAATGGCTTCGTGCGCCGTCGGACACGTCATCAGGCGCGACGGGATCATCCACCGCACCTTCAACGGCGCGCTCATCGCCCGCGGGAGCTGTGGGTGCGCCGGCTCATAGCCGCGATCGAATCTCACGACCACGAAGGATGGTGATGCTCACCTGGCGTGTGCGGCCCCCACTGCCGCCTACTGGTCGATGTCGGTGTTGTGGGCGAGCTCCCGCCCCTGCTCGATCTCCGCCAGCTAAGCGGTCAGGATCTTTCGCGACGCTCTTGTGAGCGTCAGCCCCAGCAGACCCTCTGCTCAGTCACGCTCAACTCCCACATGATGAAGAGCGTCAAGGATCAGCTGAAACAACTGTCAAGCATCAGCCGGAGCCGTGGCAGCGAAGTACCAGGGCCGAAGCATGCATGCATCCCACCTGACCTGCGATTTTGTGGTGGTGCCCTCGGGCAGATTCGAACTGCCGACACCCGCTTTAGGAGAGCGGTGCTCTATCCCCTGAGCTACGAGGGCGGGGTTGTGGTGGCGCCCCTACCGCAGGACTCGCTGAGACCCGATGGTGCCGGAGGCCACGCCTGAGGAAGGGTAGCCGACGTCTGCGGCCTGCCGCGCGGCGCACCCCAAGCGGCGCCGCGGCCTCATCTCTGCTGGCGCCCTCGGTCAGGCGCGAGGGCGCCGGATATCGGTTCGGACGCTGTTGTGGGAGCCGATTTCGCATACTTCGTCCGTTCGGCTCATACATGGACATAAGTGGCGTGTTCGGACAGAGACGCACCTGTCGCGCGGCACGATCATGCGCGCCGTGGGCCACCCCGCCTCGGACCTAGATCTATCGAAGGGCCGCTCGCACCCATGCGCAATCCGCGCCGCACTGCCGCCACACTGACCATGCTCGTCGCCATCACCACCTCCGCTGCGTGCGGAGCCACTAAGTCTCCCGCCGCCCAGCCCGTGGCGGCCAAGACGACGGCGGGCTCGACCGTCAGCACGACGACCACCCCCAACACGACGGCGACGGCGGCGATGAGCCGGAACCCGGGCACCGACCCGAAGGTGTACGCGGCGAAGCCGAAGATCAAGACTGGACCCGCCTCTCAGTTCATGCTCAGCCCCGCCGAGCAGCGCAGCGCAGCCGTCTGGCTCGACGGGCTCATGCACCGCTCGCACCTGGACTTCTCCAAGCTGCCGACGAAGCGGACTGCAGGCATGTGGGTCGCGGAGATGACCCCGAAACGGCACGCCGGCTATGCCAAGGCGGTCAAGGACAAGGTGCCCACGTTCGGGAACACGTGGTCGGCCTACGACCGCACGATGATGCGTGCCACCAAGGTGAGCGAGTACACCATCACCGCCAAGCGCGACTACATGGAAGCCGACTACCAGGAGGGGGCGGCGTTCCTGGTGCAGATGGCCGTCGACTATGACGTGTACGGCGACGGGAACCCAGAGCACCCCGACACCAAGGGCCGGCTCATCACCAACATCACCGTAGGCGTGGTCCCGGGCCACGACGGCCACCGGTGGCAGATGGCCTCCTGGTTCTACGAGGGCGGCTCCAGCTCCTGGCAGCGACTGGACGAGACGGGCCAGTGGGTCAAGTGGTGACGTCCGGGACCTGACCCGACGACATCAGGCCGATCGAGTTCAGCAGGCCGATCGAGAACGGCGGCTGGGGGACAGCAGGCTGTCAGAGGACAGCAGTCGGCTCCCGGGGCGCGGTGTGCGCCTCGGGAGCCGATCGTCGTGCAGGACAGGGATGTGAGAGGGCAGAACCCCAACTCAGCACCCGCTGTCGAGCGCGGCCGCTGGCGCGGCCGCCAGTCGCAGACGTGACAACCCGCGCCAGCGCTTGCGGCGCGCGAGCTTGCGCGCCAGCGCCACGTCATACGCCATCGCCCTCATCGGGTGCTGGGCGTCGAGCGCCACCTGGCGGTGCTCGGTCATCAACATCGTCGTGATCTCACTCATGTCAGCTCCTTGGTTGGTGTGGTGCCAAGGAGGGTGACGAGGCCGCCTTCCGCTGACCTTCCGCGCGCCAGCCCCAAACAGCCAAACCTTCCGCCGCCGAGCCAGCCAGCCATCCGTCGCGGAAGGTCGCCGGAAGGTGCCGTTCCTACCGTCCACTCCATCAACCAACCTGCCGGCACCACCGGCACACCTGAGGAGTGAACGACCTTGAGCAACACCGCATACGCAACCCCTGAGTCCATCAACGGCGTGGACGTGGCGACCCTTTTCGCCACCCTCGACGCGGTCAAGGGACAGAACGACATCGCGAAGTTCCAGTTCCGCGCCGAGAACACCTGGCAGTCAGGCACCCACAGCCAGTCGCGGATCCACGGCTTCTACGGCGCCGGCCAGGAGCTGACGCACACGCACGAGACGGTGCTGGACGCCGACCACCCGGTCGTCCTCACGGGCGCGGACAACGCCCCGACGCCGGTGGAGTACCTCCTCCACGCGCTGGCCGCCTGCCTCACCGCCGGAATCGCCAACATCGCCTCAGCCCGTGGCGTGACCCTCACGAAGGTCACCTCGACCGTGGAGGGCGACATCGACCTGCTCGGGATCCTCGGGCTGTCCGACGGCTCGGTCCGCAACGGCTACCAGGGCATCCGCGCCACCTTCCACATCGAGGGTGACGCGGACGACGAGACGCTGCGCGGCATCGTCGAGCAGTCGCGCCGCCGCTCCGCCGTCTACGACGTCCTCACCAACCCCACCCCCGTCTCCGTCTCCGTCGTGACCGGCTGAGCGGACAACCAGGGCACGTCCCCGGCCGGCGACCCCGGCCGGGGACGCACCCAGAAGGAGCACCACCATGCCCGCCATCGACACCGTCGTCATCGGTGCCGGCCACGCAGGCCTCGCCGTCAGCAGGCTTCTGACCCTCGAAGGACGCGACCACGTGGTCCTCGACCGCGGCCGCGTCGCCGAGAGCTGGCGCACCGCCCGCTGGGACTCACTGCACCTGCTCACCCCGAACTGGATGGCCCGCCTCCCGGGGTGGGCCCACAAGGGCCGCGACGCCGACGACTTCATGAGCGCCTCCCAGTTCGTGCACTACCTCGAGAGGTATGCCGCGAGCTTCAGTGCCCCTGTCCTCGCCGGTGTGCGCGTGGAGGAGGTCAGCGCCGTGGGGGACAAGTACCGCGTCGTCACGGACTGCGCGACCTGGCTGGCTCGTCACGTCGTCGTGGCGACAGGACCGGGCGGGCAGACCCGCGTCCCGGCTGCCGTGGAGGGACTGGACCCCGACGTCCACCTGACCACCTCGGCCGACTACCGCAACCCCCGGCAGCTGGCCGAGGGCGGAGTGCTGGTGGTCGGGGCGTCAGCCTCCGGCGTCCAGATCGCCGACGAACTGGCGGCTGCGGGCCGCGAGGTCGTGCTGGCCGTGGGTCGACACAACCGCATGCCTCGTGACTACCGGGGCATGGACATCTACTGGTGGCTGGAGCGCACCGGCCGCACCGCACGCACCATCGACCAGGTGGCCGACCCCGAGGCGGCGCGACGCGAGCCCTCGATGCAGCTCATCGGGCGCCGAGGTCACCACGGCGGCCCCCGCAACCTCGACCTCGGCACCCTGCAGGCGCGCGGTGTCCGGCTGACCGGTCACCTGGTCGGTGCCGACGGCCAGCAGGTGAGCTTCGCCGACGACCTGGTCGACTCGGTCGGCAGCGCGGACGACCGGATGCACCGGTTCCTCGACACCGTCGACCGGCACATCCAGCAGAGCGGGCTGACTCGTGAGGTCTGGCCGGCCGAGCGTCCGCGCGCCGTGGCGCTCCACGACGCGCCCGCGTCCCTGGACCTCCCGACCGCCGGGATCGGGACGGTCTTGCTCGCGACTGGTTACCGCCAGAGCCGTCCGTGGCTCAAGCTGCCCATCACCGCCGCTGACGGCTCGATCCGCCAGCGCCGCGGCCGGACCGAGGCCCCGGGCGTCTACGTCGTGGGCCAGAGGTTCCAGCACCGCCGGGACTCGGGGATGGTCGACGGGGCCGGGCACGACGCCGCCATGGTGGTCTCCGACCTCGTGGGCGCCACCCGCGCGTCGCGCGCCGAGACGGCTCCCGAGTTGGCTGCCGAGTCGGCCCCCACGTCTGCCCCCGCGTCGGCTCGCGTGGTGGCCCCCACGTCCGGGCCGGGCGAAGAGTCCGGAACCCGCGACGAGCGACTCGAGGGGCGTGCGTCATGAAGACCTACGACGCCGTCATCGTCGGCGCCCGGGTGGCCGGTGCCTCGACCGCCCTGCTCCTCGCCCGGGCGGGGGCGAAGGTGCTGCTCCTCGAGCGCTCGACGTACGGCTCTGACACCCTCTCGACCCACGGCCTCATGCGGGCGGGGGTGCTGCAGCTGTCGAGGTGGGGGCTGCTCGACCAGGTCGCCGCCGCGGGCACTCCGCCAGTGACCCGGACCCTCTTCCACTACCCGGCCAGCGCCCCCGTCCGCATCTCCATCCGGGCGAGCCAGGGCGTCCCTGCCCTCTACGCACCCCGGCGTCAGGTCCTCGACCGCATCCTCGTCGACGCCGCCGTGCAGGCAGGGGCCGAGGTGCGCCACGGCGTCACCGTGACCGGCCTGCTCACCGACCCCGACGGAAGGGTCGTGGGCGTGCAGGGCATCGAGGCCGACCGGGCCTTCACCGCATACGGGCGGACCACGATCGGTGCCGACGGGGTCAGGTCCACCATCGCGAACGCGGCGGACGCCACCGTGGAACGGCTCTCGACGTCCCACGGAGCCGTGCTCTACGGGTACTTCGACGACCTGCCGACCGAGGGCTACGAATGGGCCTACGGCTCCGGCACCGCGGCCGGCCTCATCCCGACCAACGACGGGCAGACCTGCGTCTTCGTGGGCACCACACCGGAGAGGCTGCGGGCGGCGCGCCGTGCCGGGGCGGACGCCGCCTTCACGCAGCTGTTCGGCACGGCGGCACCCCGGCTGCGGGGGCGACTGGCCTCCGCGACCGGGGCGGGTCGGCTGCACGGGTGGTCCGGTCAGGCGGGGCACATCCGCCGGTCCCACGGACCGGGCTGGGCGCTGGTCGGTGACGCCGGCTACTTCCGTGACCCCATCACGACCCACGGGATGACCGACGCCCTGCGCGACGCTGAGCTGCTCTCCGACGCGCTGCTCGCGACGTGGGCCGGGGAACAGCCCGAGGCGATCGCGCTCGCCGGGTACCAGGCGAAGCGGGACGCGTTGTCGCTCCAGCTGTTCGAGGTGAGCGACCGCATCGCCGGCTACGACTGGGGTGCCAGCGAGATCCAGCAGCTGCTCCGCGAGGTCAGCTCGGCCATGAGCGACGAGGTCGGGCTGCTGCAGTCCCTGCCCCCGCGCCCGCCGGGCCTGCCGCGCCCGCCGGGCCTGTCGCGCCCGGAGCGCCAACAGCGTCAGTCGAACTCCACGCAGGCCGGTCTCGAGGACCTCGTCCTTGCTGACACGCCCGGCGCGGGTCGCTAGCGTTGAAACCCTTCTCCCTGAGATCGGCACCGGCCATGGATGCGCGCATCAGTCTCCTCGGAGGGTTCTCCGTAACAGTCGGCGGCACTGTGGTCACGGACCAGCAGTGGAGCCRCCGCAACGCGAGCACCCTGGTGAAGGTGCTTGCCCTGGCGAGGGGACGGCGGCTGCACCGCGAACAGGTCATCGACGCCCTGTGGCCCGACCTGACGCCAGACCTTGCCGGTCCGCGGCTCCACCAGGCAGCGCACTACGCGCGGCGAGCCCTGGGAGAGGCGGCCGGGCAGGGCGTCGTCCTGCACCACGACTTCGTCGAGCTCCTGCCCGACGCCGAGGTGGTCGTCGACGCGGTCGACTTCCGCCTCGCGGCCGAAGCGGCGCTCGCCGAGGCTGCGGCGCCCGAGGCCGCGGCCGCTGCGCTGTCGCTCTACACCGGGGTCCTGCTCCCCGACGACGTCTACGAGCCCTGGGTCCACGCCCCTCGGGAGTCGCTGGAGCAGCTCCACCGCGACCTCCTGCGGCTGACGGGGCGGTGGGAGGCGCTGCTGGAGTCAGACCCGGCCGATGAGCAGGCGCACCTCGCACTGGCGCGGGCCCATGCCGACCGCGGCGACGTCAGGGCAGCGATGCGTCAGCTCGAGCGGCTGGAGCTGACGCTTCGCCGGGAGCTCGGCACCGGGCCGGGGGCCGAGGCCGAGTCGCTGCGCGCCGAGCTGGTCGCCGCGCAGTCCGTGCCCTCCGCAACCTCCGGCGGCGGCCGCGGCCAGGCCGCGGG
>NZ_JBFUEO010000053.1:0-18127 GCF_056403935.1 Pedococcus sp. P2_E4
GCCGCCCCACGCGCACCGCGCCGCCGCGCAAGCCGTCGTCCCGGCGGATGCGCCTCGAGGGTGCCAGCCCGCGCCGGCGGATGCGCGCGATGACGGTCGTCGTGCTCTTCGTCTTCAGCATCTTCGCGGCCCAGCTGCTGCGGCTGCAGGGCTTCGACGCCTCAGCGGTCTCGGCCGATGCGCAGTCCAACCGCACGACCACCGTGGCGCTGCCGGCCCTGCGGGGGTCCATCGTCGACCGCGACGGCACGATCCTCGCCTCGAGCATCGAGCGCCGCACGGTGACCGTCGACCAGACGGCCGTGCCGGAGTACGTCAAGAAGGTCGACGGCGTCCGCACCAAGGTCGGGGTCGCCGGGGCCGCCGCCGACCTGTCGCCGTTGCTGGGGATCCCGGTCGAGGAACTGACCAAGGAGCTGACCGGCACCTCGAGGTACCGCATCCTCCAGAAGAACATCACGCCGCTCAACTGGCGCAAGATCTCCGAGCTCCGGGTCAACGGCATCTACTCGGAGGCGACCTCCGACCGCACCTACCCCACGTCGACAGCCGCCGCGTCGCTGGTCGGCTTCGTGCAGTCCGACGGGTCGGCCGGTGGCGGGCTCGAGGTGCTCATGGACAAGAGCCTCAAGGGCACCGCCGGCCGGACGGTCTCCGAGCACTCCCAGGACGGCATGCCGATCCCGAACGCCCGCCAGGAGACGACCAACCCGGTGGCCGGCAAGGACGTCCAGCTCACGATCGACTCCGACCTGCAGTGGTTCGCCCAGAACGCCGTGGCCCAGAAGGTCATCGAGACCCACGCCCTCTCGGGGACGGTGGTCGCCATGAACGCCAAGACCGGCGACCTGCTGGCCGTCGCCTCCTACCCGACGTTCGACCCCAACCAGCCGGGGCAGTCCTCCGAGAACTGGACCAACAAGGCGTGGGCCGACGTCTACGAGCCGGGCTCGACGGCCAAGGTCATGACGGCGGCAGCTGCTCTCGAGGAGGGGGTCGTGACCCCGTCCACCGTCGTCGAGGTGCCCAACCGCATCCACCGCGTCGGCAGCGAGTTCAAGGACAGCCACGACCACCCGACGGAGTACCTCACCTTCACCGGGGTCCTCGCCCAGTCGAGCAACATCGGCACCGTCCTGGCGGGCGAGAAGATGAAGCCCTCCACCCTCTACGACTACTACCGCAAGTTCGGGCTCGGCCAGGAGTCCGGGATGAACTTCCCCGGCGAGAGCCCCGGCCTGCTGACCAGCGTCAAGGACATGAGCGGCTCGCAGCGCTACACCGTCATGTACGGCCAGGGCCTGTCCGTCAACGCCCTCCAGGCGGCCGGCGTCTTCCAGACCATCGCCAACAACGGGGTCCGGGTGCCGCCGCGGATCGTGGCGGGGGTGAGCGACGGCCACGGTGGCTGGACCCCCACGCCCCAGCAGAAGCCCGTCAAGGTGATCTCGGCCCAGACGTCCTCCACGCTGCGCGACATGCTCGAGGGAGTGGTCGGCAAGGAGGGCACCGCCCCCGAGGCCAAGATCGACGGCTACCGCGTGGCGGGCAAGACCGGCACCGCCGACCGCTACGACGCCCGCGTCGGCGGCTACTCCGGCAAGACGGCCAGCTTCATCGGCTTCGCCCCCGCAGACGACCCCGAGATCGTCGTCGCCGTGACCCTCCAGCGCCCGGTCAAGGGCTACTTCGGCGGCGTGGTGGCCGGACCCGTGTTCCACGACGTCATGACCTACGCGCTCCAGGAGCTGCGGATCCCGCCGACCGGCACCAAGGCGCCCGCGGTGAAGATCAAGCCGGGCGACACCCCCGCCAAGAGTGACCCGACCGTCCTGCGCGACCGGCAGTCGGCTGCAGCCCGCAACCGGGGCTGACGGTAGTCTCGCGTTCCGTGTCGTCCCCCCGTCCCACGTCCGTCCACGCGACCCCGCTGTCGGTCGTGGCCGACCTCGTCGGCGGTGACCTCCGGGGCTCGGCGACCGTGACCGGCGTCAGCCTCAGCTCCCAGGACATCGCCCCCGGCGACCTGTATGCCGCCCTCCCGGGCGCCAACGCGCACGGCGCCTCCTACGCGGCCCAGGCGCTCGAGTCCGGTGCCGTGGCGGTGCTCACCGACGCCGCGGGGGCGCAGGTGCTGGCAACCGCAGGCCTCGAGGTCCCGACCGTCGTCGTGGAGTCCCCGCGCTCGGTCGTGGGCCAGGTGGCGCGAGCGGTCTACGGCACCGCCGAGCTGCCGATGACGATGTACGGCGTGACCGGCACGAACGGCAAGACCACGACGGCCTACCTGGTCAGCTCGGCGCTGACGGCACTCGGGCGCAGGACCGGGTTGATCGGGACCGTCGAGACCCGCATCGGCGACGAGCGCATCAAGAGCGTGCGCACGACCCCCGAGGCCACCGTCCTGCACGCATTGCTCGCGGTCATGACCGAGCGGTCGGTCGACGCCTGCGTCATGGAGGTCTCGAGCCACGCCCTCAGCCAGCACCGGGTCGACGGCGTCGTCTACGACGTCGCGCTCTTCACCAACCTTTCCCAGGACCACCTCGACTTCCACCCGACGATGCGCGACTACTTCGAGGCCAAGGCGAGCCTGTTCACCCCGCAGCGGTCGCGGCGCGGGATCGTGTGCGTCGACGACGAGTGGGGTCGTGAGCTGGCGGCGACGGCGGGCGTCCCGGTGACGACCGTGACCTCGTTGCCTGACGTCGAGGCCGACTGGCGCCTCCTGCCGGGCGAGCAGCCGGCCGACCTCGGCCTGACCGACGGCACCACGACGCTGGCCCTGCGCTCGGCCCTGCCGGGCGACTTCAACCGGGTCAACACGGCGATGGCTGCACTGGCGCTGATGGCCGGTGGCCTCGACGCCGCCACCACCGAGCGCGCGCTGCTCGAGGACCCGCACGTCCCCGGGCGGATGGAGCGCGTGGACGTCCCGGCTCCGGGCGACCTCGGCCTGCCGCTGGTCGTCGTCGACTACGCCCACACCCCCGACGCCGTGGCAGCGGCCCTGAAGGCACTGCGGCCCGCGACCACCGGCAGCCTCGTCGTCGTGCTCGGCGCCGGTGGTGACCGCGACCGTGGCAAGCGGGCGGCCATGGGCGCCGCCGCTGCGTCGCACGCCGACATCGTCGTCGTCACCGACGACAACCCACGCACCGAGGACCCGGCGCTGATCCGGGCGGCCGTCCTCGACGGGGCGAGGGACCTCGAGCCCGCCAGACCCGTCGTGCTCCGCGAGGTCGACGGACGCGCCGCAGCAATCGAGACCGCAGTGCGGGCCGCCCACGCGGCAGGTCCCGGCAGCGTCGTCGCCGTCGTCGGCAAGGGGCACGAGACAGGCCAGGAGATCGCCGGCACGGTGCACCCGTTCGACGACCGCGACGAGGTGCGCAAGGCCCTGCAGGCCACCCTCGACGACGCGACGACCACAGCAGGTGACTCGTGATCCCCTTCTCCCTCAAGGAGGTCGCCGACGTGGTCGGTGGCCGCCTCCACGGCATCGACGACACCGCCGCTCAGGCCCTCGTCGTGGACGGCCCGGTCGTCACCGACTCGCGCGAGGCCGGGCCGGGCGGGCTCTACATCGCCCGGATCGGCGAGGCGATGGACGGGCACCAGTTCGTCGCCGGCGCCCGCGACCTCGGGGCCGTCGCCGCGATGACCACCCGCGAGGTCGACGAGCTGCCGTGCGTGGTGGTCGACGACATCCAGGGCGGACTGGCCGCACTGGCCCGCGCCGTCGTGGACCGTCACCCCGACCTCACCGTCATCGGGATCACCGGCTCGTCGGGCAAGACGTCCACCAAGGACCTCCTCGCCGCCGTGCTGTCGGCCTCGGCCCCCACGGTGGCGCCGGTCGGCTCGCTCAACTCCGAGGTCGGCGTGCCACTCACCGTCTTCCGCGTCGAGCCGGACACCCGTTACCTGGTCGTCGAGATGGGGGCCAGAGGGGTGGGCCACATCCAGTACCTCACGACGATCGCACCGCCCAGCATCGGCGTCGAGCTCAACGTGGGCACCGCGCACGTGGGCGAGTTCGGCTCCCGCGAGGCGATCGGCCGCGCCAAGGCCGAGCTGGTCGCCGCACTGCCCGCGGACGGCCTGGCCGTCCTCAACGCCGACGACCCGGTGGTGCGTGCGATGGCCGCGTCGACGAGCGCCCGCGTGCAGCTGGTCGGCACCGGCGCCGAGGCCCAGGTCCGCGCCACGGACATCCGGCTCGACGGGTCGGGACGCCCCACGTTCACCGTGGCCACCCCTCGAGGTGAGGCTGAGGTCGAGCTGCCCCTCCACGGTGAGCACCACGTCGGCAACGCACTGGCGGTGGTCGCGGTGGCGCTCGAATGCGGCCTCGACCTCGACCTCACGGTGAGGGTCCTGCGCACGGCGACCCCTGCCTCCCGGTGGCGGATGGAGGTCACCGAGCGCGCTGACGGGGTCACGGTGGTCAACGACGCCTACAACGCCAACCCCGACTCGATGCGGGCCGCTCTCAAGGCCCTCGTCGCCATGAACCGCACGCCCGACGGCCAACCCCGTCGCACCTGGGCGGTGCTCGGCTCGATGCTCGAGCTCGGTGAGGACTCGACCACCGAGCACGACGCCATCGGGCGCCTCGCGGTGCGGCTCAACATCAGCCGCCTCGTCGTCGTCGGCGACACGGCGCGGCCGATGGCCAGCGGGGCCCAGCACGAGGGGTCCTGGGGCGACGAGGCAGTGTGGGTGCCGGACGCCGACGCGGCCGAGGCGCTGCTCGCCCAAGAACTCGCCCCCGGTGACGTCGTGTTGTTCAAGTCCAGCCGCGATGCGGGACTACGGTGGCTCGGGGACCGGATCGCCGAGCACTCGGAGGTCCGGCCCACCGACGCCCAGCCGGGAACGACCACCACACAGAGGGAGGGCACGACGTGAAGGCGGTGCTGCTCGCAGCCGTCATCTCCCTCGTGGGTGCCCTGTTCGGCACCCCCATGTTCATCAAGTTCCTCGTGCGCCAGGGCTACGGGCAGTTCATCCGCGACGACGGGCCCACGTCGCACCACACCAAGCGAGGCACGCCCACCATGGGTGGCGCGATCATCATCGGCGCCAGCCTCACGGCATACGGGCTCGCACACCTGCTCACGGCGACCAAGCCCACGTGGAGCGGCCTGCTCGTGCTGTTCCTCATGTCCGGGCTCGGGCTGGTCGGCTTCCTCGACGACTACATCAAGATCTCCAAGCAGCGCAGCCTCGGGCTGCGCTCTGGTGAGAAGCTCGCGGGGCAGACCCTGGTCGCCGTCGTCTTCGCCATCCTCGCGCTGCAGTTCCCGAGCTCGACCCACCGGACGCCCGCGTCGACCCACATCTCGTTCGTCCGGGACCTGCCCATCGACCTGGCGTTCGCGGGCAGCCTCATCGGGCTGATCCTGTTCGTCATCTGGGCCAACATCATGATCGCCGGCACCTCCAACGGCGTGAACCTCACCGACGGCCTCGACGGGCTGGCGACCGGTGCCTCCGTCATGGTCTTCGCGGCCTACGTGCTGATCGGCATCTGGCAGGGCAACCAGAACTGCCAGGTGACGCCGGGGCTGAAGTGCTACGAGGTGCGCGACTCCCGAGACCTGGCCGTGGTGGCCGCGGCCGCGATGGGTGCGTGCTTCGGCTTCCTGTGGTGGAACGCGTCCCCGGCCAAGATCTTCATGGGCGACACCGGCTCCCTCGCCCTCGGCGGAGCCCTCGCGGGCCTGGCGATCACGACCCGCACCGAGCTGCTCGTCGTCATCCTCGGCGGCCTGTTCGTCGCCATCACGCTCTCGGTCATCATCCAGGTCGGCTCGTTCAAGATGACTGGCAGACGGGTGTTCCGGATGGCGCCGCTGCAGCACCACTTCGAGCTGCTCGGGTGGAACGAGGTCACCATCGTCATCAGGTTCTGGATCATCGCGGGCCTGTTCGTCGCGCTCGGACTCGGCCTGTTTTACGCAGAGTGGGTCGTGGGAGCGGCGTGAGCGGGCGGCTCGACGGCCTGACCAGCGGCGGTGCCGACTGGGGCGGCATCCGCGTGGTCGTGACCGGCCTCGGGGTGAGTGGCTTCGCGGCCGCCGACGCCCTCCACGAGCGAGGCGCCCGCGTGGTCGCGGTCGACGGGGGAGACCCCGCGGTCAACACCGCACTCGGCGAACGCGCCCGCATCCTCGACATCCTCGGAGTGGACGTCCGCCTGGGTCCCGAGCACGTCACCGGTATGCCGGAGGGCGAGACCGACCTCGTCGTCACCTCCCCGGGGTGGCGGCCCGACCAACCGCTGCTCGTGGCGGCCGGACAGGCGGGCATCCCCATCTGGGGCGAGGTCGAGCTGGCCTGGCGGATGCGCCCCGAGGTGGGTCCGGCGCCGTGGCTCACGATCACCGGCACCAACGGCAAGACGACCACGGTCAACATGCTCGCGTCGATGCTGCGCGCCGCCGGCCTGCGGGCGACCGCGGCCGGCAACGTCGGCACCCCGATCCTCGAGGCGGTCCTGCACCCCGAGCCCTTCGACGTCATCGCCGTCGAGCTGTCGAGCTTCCAGCTGCACTGGTCGGACTCCCTGCAGCCGTACGCCTCCGCCTGCCTGAACATCGCCCCCGACCACGTCGACTGGCACGGGTCGCTCGAGGACTACACGCGGGCCAAGGGCAAGGTCTACGCGGGCACCAAGGTGGCCTGTGTCTACAACGTGCAGGACGAGGCCACCGAGCGGCTCGTGATGGACGCCGACGTCCAAGAGGGATGCCGCGCGATCGGCTTCACGCTGGGCACCCCCGGGCTCTCGATGGTCGGGGTGGTCGACGACATCGTGGCCGACCGCGCCTTCGTCGAGCAGCGCAAGACGTCTGCGGCCGAGCTGGCCACCCTCGACGACGTCCGCGGCGCCGCCCCGACGCTGGCGCCGCACCAGCTGGCCAACGCCCTCGCCGCCGCGGCACTGGCCCGCGCCTACGGCGTGCCGCCCCTCGCGGTGCGCGACGGGCTGCGGGCGTTCACGCCGGACCCGCACCGGATCGCGGAGGCGGGCACGGTCGAGGGCGTGCGCTACGTCGACGACTCCAAGGCGACCAATCCGCACGCCGCGGCCGCGTCGCTGGCGAGCTTCGAGCACATCGTGTGGGTGGCCGGCGGCCTGCTCAAGGGCGCCGACGTCGACGAGCTGGTCCGCGAGGCCGCCCCGCGGCTGCGGGGAGCCGTCCTCATCGGGGCCGACCGTGCTCAGATCGCCGATGCGCTGGCCCGACACGCGCCGGATGTCCCCGTCGTCGACGTGCCCAGCACGGACACTGGTGGCATGGACGTGATGGACCTCGTGGTGGCCCGTGCCGCCGACCTCGCCGAGCCCGGTGACGTCGTGCTGCTCGCCCCGGCGGCCGCGTCCATGGACATGTTCGCCAACTACGGCGCCCGCGGCGACGCCTTCGTCGCAGCGGTCGGCCGGCGTGCTGCGGCGTCCGGGCCGCAGGGGGAGTAGCCGTGAGCAGTACCACCGCCGCGCCCCCCAAGGCGCGGCCCTCGTCGCGCCACCAGGGCACCCAGCCCGCCGGCGGCTCCACCGACGCGGGTGGCCCGGCCTCCGCGGGCACCACGACCAGTGCCGGCAGCTGGCTGCACCGCCTCGACGCCCCGGTCACCAGCTACTACGTGCTCCTGTCGGTCACCGTGGTCCTCGTCGTCATCGGGCTGATCATGGTGCTGTCGGCTTCGTCGGTGAAGTCACTCGTCGAGTCGGACAACGCGACCCCGTACGTCTACTTCCGCAAGCAGCTCGTCTTCGCGGCGCTGGGCGGCGTGGCGATGCTCGTGGCCTCCCGGGTGCCGGTCCGGGCCTGGAAGGCTCTCTCGCTGCCGATCCTCGCCGGCGCGCTGTTCGCCCAGCTGCTCGTCTTCAGCCCCCTCGGTGTGACCGTCAACGGCAACCGGAACTGGCTGGCCATCGGCTCGTTCACCCTGCAGCCGTCGGAGTTCGCCAAGATCGGGCTCGTGCTCGTCGGAGCCGCCGTGCTGTCGGCCAAGCGCCGGTCGCTCGGCCGGATCCGCCACGTCCTCGTGCCGTACGTCGTCCCCGTGGTGGCGCTGACCCTGGTCCTCGTCCTCGCCGGTCACGACCTGGGCACCGCGATGGTGATGGTCGGTGTCGTCGCGGCCGTGCTGTTCGCCGCGGGGGTGCCACACCGGCTCTTCGTCTGGGGTGGTGCCGCGATGGTGGCGGGTGCCGTCACGCTGGTCGTCACCAGCCCCAACCGGCTGGCCCGCTTCGACGTGTGGCTGGGCAAGGACACCAACCCCTACGGCGCCGCGCGTCAACCACTGCACGGCCGCTACGCCCTCGCCGACGGCGGGTGGTGGGGGGTGGGTCTCGGCGCCAGCCGCGAGAAGTGGCAGTGGCTCCCCGAGGCGCACAACGACTTCATCTTCGCCATCCTCGGCGAGGAGCTCGGGCTCCCGGGCACCCTCGTCCTGCTCGCGCTCTTCTGCGCGCTGGCGCTGGTCTGCTACCGGATCGTGCTGCGCAGCAACGACTTGTTCGTCCGCATCGCGACCGCAGGGGTGATGGCCTGGATCATCTGCCAGGCCGTCATCAACATCGGGGCCGTCATCGGCCTGCTCCCGGTGATCGGCGTGCCCCTGCCGCTGGTGTCCTACGGCGGTTCGTCCCTCATGACGACGATGTTCGCCCTCGGCATCCTGTTGTCCTTCGCGCGTCAGGAGCCCGGCTGTGCCGCGGCGCTGTCGGCCAAGCCGTCCGTCGTGCGGCGGTCGCTGGCGGTCCTGCCGAGCCGACGAGCGCGGCGCCGATGAGCGACGGTCCCGCATCGGTCCTCCTCGCCGGTGGCGGCACCGCCGGACACGTCTCGCCGCTCCTGGCTCTGGCCGACTGCCTGCGTCGCCGCAACCCCGAGGTCGTCGTCACCGCACTGGGCACCCAGACCGGGCTCGAGAGCCGGCTGGTCCCCGAGCGCGGCTACCCCCTCCTGACGGTCCCCAAGGTCCCGCTCCCGCGCCGGCCCTCAGCCGACCTCCTGCGGCTGCCGGGCAACCTGCGCGCCGCGGTCGCAGCCGCCGAGCGGGCGATCGTCGACACCGGTGCCGAGGTCGTGGTCGGGTTCGGCGGCTACGTCTCCACCCCGGCCTACCTCGCGGCGCGCCGTCGGCGGGTCCCGGTGGTGGTCCACGAGCAGAACGCCCGGCCCGGTGTCGCCAACCGCCTGGGCGCGCGCATGACGACCTACGTCGCGACGACCTTCCGCAGCACACGCCTGGCCCACGCCACCGCGATCGGCATGCCGTTGCGTCGTGAGATCGCCCAGCTCGACCGCGAGGCCACCCGCCCCGACGCGCTGGCGCACTTCGGGCTCGAGCCGCACTGGCCGACCCTGCTCGTGACCGGCGGGTCGCTCGGTGCCCAGCGCCTCAACACGGCCTTCGAGTCCCGGGTCGCCGAGCTGTCCCGTGCCGGCGTCCAGGTGCTGCACCTCACCGGCGCCGGCAAGGAGTTCGTGCCCGCGGTGGAGACCGGCGGCGCCCCCTACGTCGTGGCCCCGTATGCCGATCGGATGGACCTCGCCTACGCCGCGGCCGACATCGTGGTGGCCCGCGCGGGTGCCAACACGGTCTGCGAGCTCACCGCCGTGGGCCTTCCCGCCGTCTACGTGCCGCTGCCCATCGGCAACGGCGAACAGCGCTACAACGCCGCCGACGTCGTCGCTGCCGGTGGCGGGCTCCTCGTCGACGACGCGGCGTTCACCGGTGGCTGGATCGACGCCACCCTGGTCCCCCTCGTCTCCGACCGTGACCGGCTGGAGCAGATGGCGCGCGCGTCGGCCGCGACCGGCGAGCGGGGCGCCGACGAGCTGCTCGCCGACATGGTCGACGCGGCGTACGCCCGGCCGGGCCGGAGCGCTCGATGAACGGCCAGAACGCCCGCTTCGACTTCACCGCACCGGCCGTGCCGCTCGAGGACCTCGGTGCGGTCCACTTCATCGCCATCGGCGGCGCGGGGATGTCCGGGGTAGCCCGGGTGATGCTCGCCAGGGGCTGTGTCGTCAGCGGCTCCGACGCCAGGGAGTCGCCGGTCCTGCGGGCGCTCGCCTCCGAGGGCGCCGACGTCCACGTCGGACACGACCCGGCACACCTCGAGGGCAAGGACACGGTCGTCATCTCCTCGGCGATCCGTGACACCAACGTCGAGCTCGCCGCTGCCCGAGCGGCGGGACTGCGCGTGTTGCACCGGTCCCAGGCGCTGGCCAGCACGATGGCCGGGTCACGACGGGTCGCCGTGGCGGGGGCCAACGGCAAGACCACCACCACGTCGATGCTCACGGTCGCCTTGCAGCACTGCGGGATCGACCCGTCGTTCGCGGCCGGGGGAGAGCTGGCCAAGCACGGCACCAACGCGCACTGGGGCACCGGCGACGTCTTCGTCGCCGAGGCCGACGAGAGCGACGGCTCGTTCCTCGTCTACCGCCCCGAGGTCGCGATCGTCACGAACGTCCAGCCCGACCACCTCGACTTCTACGGCACGTTCGAGCACGTCCAGGAGGCCTATGCCGCCTTCGCGGAGTCGATCACGCCCGGTGGCCTGCTCGTCGCCTGCCACGACGACGAGGGGTCGCGCCACCTCGCCGATCTGGCCCGCGCGGCCGGCACCCGGGTGCTGACCTACGGCTGGTCGCCCGAGGCAGACCTCGTCCTGTCGGGAGAGGTGTTCCGTGGCCTGATGGGCCGGGTCGACCTCACCGGGCCCGACGGGCAGACCCGCGCACTGCGCATCAACATCCCGGGACGGCACAACCTGCTCAACGCCGCGGCTGCCTACGCCGCAGCGGTCGAGGGTCTGGGCCAGGACCCGACCCGCGTCCTCGACGGGCTCTTCGGGTTCACCGGCACGCGGCGGCGGTTCGAGCCCAAGGGCACCGCCGGTGGCGTGACCGTCGTCGACGACTACGCCCACAACCCGGGCAAGGTGGCGGCGGTCGTGGGCACCGGAGCCCAGCTGGTCGCCGGCACCGGTCGCCTCGTCGTGGTCTTCCAGCCCCACCTGTACTCACGCACCCGCGACTTCGCCGCCGAGTTCGGAGCAGCCCTCGCGCCAGCCGACGCAGTCGTCCTCATGGAGATCTACGGCGCCCGCGAGGACCCGGTCCCCGGCGTCTCGTCCCTGCTCGTGGCCGACGCGCTGCGCGCCGCCCGTGAGGACGCCGACGTCGAGGTCATCACGTCGTGGTCCTCGGTCGCCGACGCCGTCGCGGTCCGTGTCCGTCCCGGCGACCTCGTCCTCACCGTCGGTGCGGGCGACGTCACCATGATCGGCCCGGAGATCCTGCGGGCCCTCTCGCGCGCATGAGCCTGCGGACCTCCGGCCGCCCCGGCGGCAGCACCGGTCTGGCCTCGTCCCGGGCCCGGTTCCAGCACCGCGCCGCCGAGGTGCGGCGCCGCCCCCTGCGGCTCGCCGGGTATGTCGCAGGGCTGCTCGTCGTCGTCGCCCTGGTCGGCTGGGTGGTGGGGTTCAGCCCGCTGCTGGCGGTGCGCACCGTCGAGGTCGTCGGCGTGCCCCAGGACCAGGTGGCGCGCATCAAGGCCCTGGCCGACGTGCCGCTGGGGGAGCCCCTGGCCCGGGTGGACGACGACGCCGTCTCGGCCCGGGTGGCCGAGCTGGCCACCCTCGCGGACGTCTCGATCGAGCGTTCCTGGCCCAGCACCCTCGTCATCCACGCGAGCCCGAGGGTGCCGTTCCTGGTGGTCAAGAACCCTCAAGGTCAACTACAGGTTGTAGATGGGGGCGGCCTCGCGTACGCCGAGGTGAGCACGGCCCCCAAGGGGGTCCCCGTGGTGAACGCCGCGAGCCAGGCCGCGCTCTCCCGGGACGCCCTGGCTGCCGCCGTCAGCGTGGTGCGCGTGCTGCCGCCCAGCCTGCACCAGCGGGTCTCGAAGGTCACCGTGAGCAGCGCCAACCTGGTCACGATGACGATCGGCCGGACGTCCGTCGTGTGGGGCGGCGTCGAGGAGCCCGAGCGCAAGCTTGCCATCATGCAGGCGTTGCTCAAGGGGAAGCCGAAGGTGATCGACGTCAGTGCTCCGGACACCCCGGTGACGCGCTGAGACGGCTCTCCCAGATGCTCCCCCGCACGCTCGCCGGCACGCTCGCCCGCACGCCCCCGGTCGGCTCCGGGAGGGCTGGCGCACGGTCACGGGCCGCGCGGTGGGGGCATGTGACGGATGAGGCTAAAGTGACTGATGTGAAAGGCGGGACGTTCCGGTCGAGCGCCCTGCCGAAATCGGGTGAATCCGTGCTGCGACACGCGGCCGATCTGTTTGATTGCACCTCCCTCGGCGCATAGCGTCGGCGACACCGGAGATTGACATAAGTCTCAGTCTTAACTTGAGGTTGAGAGATTATCAGCAGCATTCCCAGCCCCAAGCGCACCGCATCATCAAGAGCACCGCTTTCAGGAGAGGCCCACGCCGTGGCAGCACCGCAGAACTACCTGGCCGTCATCAAGGTCGTCGGCATCGGCGGCGGTGGCGTCAACGCCATCAACCGCATGATCGAGGTCGGCCTCAAGGGCGTTGAGTTCATCGCCATCAACACCGACGCCCAGGCGCTGCTGATGAGTGATGCCGACGTCAAGCTGGACGTGGGTCGTGAGCTCACCCGTGGTCTGGGCGCCGGCGCCGACCCCGAGGTCGGCAAGAAGGCCGCCGAGGACCACGCCGAGGAGATCGAGGAGGTGCTCAAGGGCGCCGACATGGTCTTCGTCACCGCAGGCGAGGGTGGCGGCACGGGCACCGGAGGCGCGCCGGTCGTCGCCAAGATCGCGCGCGGTCTGGGGGCCCTGACCATCGGGGTGGTGACCCGCCCCTTCACGTTCGAGGGCCGTCGTCGCGCCAACCAGGCCGAGACCGGGATCAGCAACCTGCGCGAGGAGGTCGACACCCTCATCGTCATCCCGAACGACCGGCTGCTGTCGATCAGCGACCGTGCGGTCAGCATGCTCGACGCCTTCCGCTCCGCAGACCAGGTCCTGCTCTCCGGTGTGCAGGGCATCACCGACCTGATCACCACCCCGGGTCTGATCAACCTCGACTTCGCCGACGTCAAGTCGGTCATGCAGGGCGCGGGGTCGGCGCTCATGGGCATCGGGTCGTCGCGGGGCGACGACCGCGCGGTCCAGGCCGCCGAGCTGGCCATCTCCAGCCCGTTGCTCGAGGCGAGCATCGACGGCGCGCACGGCGTGCTGCTGTCGATCCAGGGTGGCAGCGACCTCGGCCTGTTCGAGATCAACGAGGCAGCCCGACTGGTGCAGGAGGCCGCGCACCCCGAGGCCAACATCATCTTCGGGGCCGTCATCGACGACGCGCTCGGCGACGAGGTGCGGGTGACCGTGATCGCCGCTGGCTTCGACGGGGGAGCGCCGCTCAAGCGCGAGAACGACCGCGCCATCGGCACGATCCAGGGCTCGTCCCGCCCCCCGCAGGCGGCCGCTCCGGCAGCGCCCGTGGCCACCAACGGTTCCTCGGCCCCGTCGCACCAGGCGCCCGCACCGGTCCAGCAGTCCCCGGCCACGGCGCCGGCGGTCAGCCAGCCCGAGCCGGCCCCGGTGCGCGAGCCCGTCATGGTCCCGGCCACGCACCAGGAGCACGCTCCGGCCCGCGAGTCCGCAGGTCGTCCGCCGCGCACCGTCACGTTCGACGAGGCAGACGACCTCGACGTCCCGGACTTCCTGAAGTAGTCGACGCGCAGAGCCCGACTCGAGGGGGCCGCCACACCGCACCGGCGTGGCGGCCCCTTCGCGTGGGCCGAGGTGTCCGGTGTCGTAGGTTGGGGGCGTGTTCTCCTGGCGTGCGCAGACCGGTCCCGTGACGTGGGGCTTCACGAACCGGGACGGTGGCCAGAGCCAGCCTCCCTTCGCGTCCCTCAACCTCGGTGGCCACGTGGGCGACGCGCCTGACGCGGTCGAGGCAAACCGCACCGCTGTGGCGAATTCCCTTGGCGTGCAACGGAATCGCCTCCTGTTCCTCCAGCAGTGCCATGGCAACGACGTCGTCGTGGCCGACGGCCCATGGGGCGAGGCCGGGGCGCCCGCGGCGGACGGCGTCGTCACGGCGACCCGCGGGTTGGCCCTCGCGGCCCTGGTCGCCGACTGCACGCCGGTGCTGCTCGCCGACCTCGAGGCGGGAGTCGTCGGTGCGGTGCACGCGGGACGACCGGGCATGGTCGGACGCATCGTCGACGTGGCCGTCGAGGCCATGCGCGACCTCGGGGCCCGGAACCTCGTGGCCTTAGTGGGTCCGTCGGTCTGCGGGCGCTGCTATGAGGTGCCCGCGGACATGCGCGCCGTCGCCGCGGCGGTGTCGCCCGAGACGTCGACCGTCTCGTGGTCCGGCACCCCGGCCATCGACGTGGCGGCCGGCGTGGTCGCCCAGCTCACAGCGAATGATGTTGCCGTGCAGTGGATCCCGGGATGCGCGCGCGAGGACGAGCAGTACTTCTCGCACCGCAGGGACGGGGTCACCGGACGGTTCGCCGGCGTCGTGGTGCTCGCGCCGTGACGGACCTCCCGAGCAGCGCCGTCGTGCAGAGTCGGCGGGACGAGCTGGCGCACAACCTCGGCGCGGTGCGTGGACGGGTCGACGCGGCGTGCCGGGCCGCGGGCCGGGACCCCGGCGACGTGGGCCTCGTGGTCGTCACCAAGTTCTTTCCCGCGTCCGACGTCGAGCTGCTGACCGACCTCGGGGTGCGGGACGTGGGGGAGAACCGCGACCGGGAGGCCGCCGCCAAGGTGGCCGAGCTGACCCGCAGGGACCAGCTGAGGGTGCATTTCATCGGCCAGCTGCAGACGAACAAGGCGGCGTCGGTCGTGCGCTACGCCGACGTCATCCACTCGGTCGACCGCCCGAAGCTCGTGGCGGCGCTCGACCGCGCCGCCGCCGGCCACGCGGTGCGCCCTGCGGTCCTGCTCCAGGTCTGCCTCGACGACCACCCCGGCCGCGGGGGCGTCCGACCGGAGGGGGCGGCCGACCTCGCCCACCTGATCGCCGAGGCGGAGCATCTGGAGCTCAAGGGGCTGATGGCCGTGGCCCCCCTCGGAGCCGACCCGGCCGCGGCCTTCGCCCGGCTCGAGGAGCTGGCGCACGGCATACGGCAGGCGCACCCGGGCGCCACCTGGCTCTCCGCGGGCATGAGCGCGGACCTCGAGGCGGCTGTCGCGCACGGCGCGACTCTCCTGCGTGTCGGGAGCGCAATCCTCGGTTCTCGGCAGTCACACCGGTAACTTCAGTCGCGAAGACGACCAGTTCGACACACGCACGGAACCAAAGGGAGCTCTCATGGCTGGGGCGCTGCGCAAGACGATGGTGTACCTCGGGCTCGCCGAGGACGACGAGCGCTATGACGGGTATGACGACTACGACTACGACGAGCCGGCCGCGCGGGCCGAGACGCCGGTCGAGCGGTCCGCTGCCGTGACCCAGCTCCCGCAGCGCACCCCCGTGGCGCGGGTCGTGCGTGACGTCGAGGTGGGCGCGCTGAACCGCATCACCACGATCCACCCCCGCACGTACAACGAGGCCAAGAACATCGGCGAGTCGTTCCGCGAGGGCACGCCGGTGATCATGAACCTCTCGGACATGGACGACGCCGACGCCAAGCGTCTCGTCGACTTCGCGGCAGGGCTCGTCTTTGGCCTGCACGGCTCGATCGAGCGGGTCACCTCCAAGGTGTTCCTGCTGTCGCCGGCCCACGTCGAGGTGGCGGCAGAGGACAGCCCGGCGGCCCCCACCGGCCGCGGCCTGTTCAACCAGAGCTGACCCGCACAGGTCCCGCCCAGCCCCGCATGGCAGGGTGATCCCATGCTCATACCCGGCCCGGTGGGCAGCGTCCTGCGGTTTGCGCTGTTCCTCTTCTTCATCGTGCTGCTCGGGCGCCTGGTGCTGGACTGGGTCCAGGCCTTCGCCCGGCAGTGGCGACCTCGCGGGGCCCTGCTGGTCGTGGCCGAGCTGATCTACACCGTCACCGACCCGCCCCTGCGGGCGTTGCGCAAGGTGATCCCGCCCCTGACGCTCGGGAGCGTCCGTCTCGACCTGGCTTTCCTGGTCCTGATGGTGGCCACGACGGTCCTCATGAGGATCGTGTAAGACGACTCACAGGGCCCGGTCGTCATCCCCTAGGCTGGCACCTGCCCTGAACTCTGGGATGCTTGACCTGCTCTGCTCATGACAGCCAACCGAGGTGACTACATGACGCTTTCGCCCGAGGACGTCCTCAACAAGAACTTCACGCCGACCCAGTTCCGGCGTGGCTACGACGAGCGCGAGGTCGACGACTTCCTCGACGAGGTCGTCGCCGAGATGCGCCGCATCGTCAAGGATTCCGACGACCTGCGCGACCAGCTCAACGAGTGCCGCTCGTCCAAGGGCATGACCCCGGTCGCCAAGGCCGACCCCGCTGCGGCGCAGCGCAAGGCCGCCGACCTCAAGGCCGCCGAGGAGGCCGAGGCCAAGGCCGCTGCGGCCTCGAAGGAGCGGATCGCCGCACTCGAGGCCAAGGCTGCGGAAGCCGAGAAGGCCGCGCAGCAGCGCATCGCGGCAGCGCAGGCCAAGGCCGACGAGGCCGAGCAGGTCGCCAAGGCGCGTGCCGAAGAGGCCGAGAAGGCCGCCCAGGCCCGCATCGCCGGCGCCCGCGAGGGCCTGGCTGCCCACGACGCCGACAGCGCCAAGGCCGCCGACGACCGTGTGGCCCAGGCCGAGGCCCGTGCCAAGGAGGCCGAGGCCCAGGCCGAGGCTCGTGCCAAGGAGGCCGAGGCCAAGCTCCAGCAGGTCCAGGAGCAGGCCGCCAAGGAGGCCGAGCAGCTGCGGGCAGAGCAGCAGCGGCTGCAGCAGGAGCTGGCCGACCGCGACCAGCGCGCCCAGGAGGTCCAGGCCCAGGCGGCCCAGGTCCAGGGCGACGCCCCGCAGGCCGCTGCGCTCGGCGCCGCCGCAGCCGGTAGTGGTGGTGCCAGCGCGGCAGCACTGCTCGAGATGGCCCAGCGACTGCACGACGAGCACGTCGGTCAGGGTGAGTCGACCCGCGACCGCCTCATCAGCGAGGCACAGACCCGGCACGACGAGCTGGTCGGGGCGGGGCAGTCCCGGCACGACGAGCTGGTCAACACCGGCCAGGCGCGGCACGACGAGCTGCTCAACGTCGGGCAGACCAAGCACGACGAGCTGCTGTCCGAGGCCCAGGCCCGCCACGACCAGCTGGTCGGCGAGGCCACCTCGAAGCACGAGCAGATGATCACCGAGGCCCGCGAGCGGTCCACGGGGATGGTCCACGAGGCGCAGCAGAAGAAGGCGCAGATCCTCGAGGAGCTCGGCCGGGAGCGGAGCCTGCTCGAGAAGAAGATCGACGAGCTGCGCACCTTCGAGCGCGACTACCGCGCCCGCCTGAAGTCGTACATCGAGGACCAGCTCAAGGACCTCGACGGCACCGGCATGGAGCCCGAGGACGAGCAGGGCGAGGGCGAGCAGGAGCAGCAGGAGCAGCAGGAGCAGCACCAGTAGGCACGCCCTGCACGACCCGGCAGGTCCGGCAGAGCACGAAGGCGCCCACCGCATCGCGGTGGGCGCCTTCGCCGCGTTTTGCGGTGCACGCGGTATGCCGTGGGTCCAAGTTGGTGTTTTGGCGTTGAGCGTGAAGCCTTCTGCGCTTATCCTCGCGGCACCTGTTGGCGCTCGACACGGAGCGCCCCGCGACCGAGGGGCCGGGCTGAACTCATGGCAGACAAGGCGAGAGCCGCAGTGAAGAGCACTCCGGGGCGGAAGGCTGCGCCCGCGAAGAGGGCTGCCCCGGCGAAGAAGGCCGCGCCCGCGAAGAAGGCTGCCCCGGTAAAGAGGGCTGCCCCGGCGAAGAAGGCTGCCCCGGCGAAGAAGGCGGCACCGGCCAAGAAGGCTGCCCCGGCCAAGAAGGCCGCGCCCGCGAAGAAGGCGGCACCGGCCAAGAAGGCGGCACCGGCCAAGAAGGCGGCACCGGCCAAGAAGGCGGCACCGGCCAAGAAGGCGGCACCGGCCAAGAAGGCGGCACCGGCCAAGAAGGCGGCACCGGCCAAGAAGGCGGCACCGGCCAAGAAGG